>DASWJA010000186.1:0-4520 GCA_036397375.1 Candidatus Limnocylindria bacterium | reverse complement strand
CTCGATGATGGCCACGAAGACGCGCTCCGGGAGGCGATCCACGATCCGCTTGCCGATCACGGAGCCGGCGATCATGGCCGGGGCCATCAGCAGCCCGATTCCCACCGTGGCGGCGGTCAGCAGCGCGGCGGTCCCGTAGGCAACCAGCTTGGCGACGTGCATGACCACGGTCGCGGCCGCCTCGGTCCCGATGTACGCGCTCTTCACCAGCCCAGCGGCCAGGAAGAAGGGCGCCATGATCGGTCCGACCGAGCCGACCAGGGCCGAGGCGAAGGCAAAGAAGGCGCCGATGACGGTGAACGTGCGCGGACCCAGGGCGCCGGATGGACGGGGTCGCAGGTGGCGCCAGGCCACCGAGGCCAGCAGGAAGGCGCCGATTAGCCGCGTCAGCGCGTCGAGGGGCGCGGCGGCAAACAGGAAGCCGCCGATCAGCGCGGCCGGGATGCCACCCAACGCGAACCAGCCCACGATCCGGCGATCGACGGCGTCGCGATTGATGACGACCCGCGACCCATTGCCTACCAGTTGGGCGATGGTCAGGATCGGGATCGCGTCCCGCGGGCCGAAGAGGGCCACCAGGACGGGGAGCAGGATGGCCGCTCCGCCGAATCCCGCCACGGCGGCCAGCGTGCTGGCCGCCAGCGCGGCAACGGTCAGCAGCACCAGCTCGGGGAGCAGCTCGGTCATGAGCCGGCCCCCGGCATCGGTCAGTCCGTTGCGATCTTGGTGACCAGGCGAGCCGCCCGTTCGGCAGCCGTGACGACCTGGTCGAGCAGCATGATCGTGGTCACCGGTCCCACGCCGCCGGGAACGGGGGTGATGGCCTCGACCACCGGACGGACCCGGTCGAAGTCGACGTCGCCGACGACGCCTGCATCGGTGACGTTGATCCCGCAGTCGACGACGACTGCTTTTGCGCTGACGAATTGCGGGCCGATGAGTGCCGGCACCCCGGCAGCGACCACGAGGATCTCCGCCTCTCGCGTCGCGCGTGCCAGGTCCGCTGTTCCGCTGTGGGCCACCGCAACGTTCGCGCCCCGGACCGCGAGAAGGGCCGCAGTCGGCTGACCCACCACCCGCGAACGCCCGACGACGACGGTTGGGCGTCCGGCCACCGGGATCTGGTAGTGGTTCAGGATTTCCATCACTGCCACCGCGGTCGCGGGCACGAAGGCGGGCTCACCGTTGGCCAGCCGCCCGGCGCTGACCGGGCTCGCGCCGTCCACGTCCTTGGTGGGATCAACCAGCTGACCGACCGCCTCGGGATCCAGGTGGGCGGGGATGGGGTAGATGACGACGATGCCGGCCACCGTCGGGTTCCGGTTCAGCGCCTCGAGGGCTGCCCTTGTCTCGTCCATGCCCGCGTGATCCGGAAGTTGGACATCCATGGGCGCGATGCCAATCGCGATGGCCGAGCGCGCCAGGCTCTGGGCATAGGAGACCTCCGGGCCAGCGTCCGCAAACCGGACGATGGCCAGACCCGGTACGCCGGTCTGCGCGGCCAGCGCACTCGCGCGGGTGGCGAGATCGTGGCGGTGGAGTGCGGCAATCGAGCGACCACCGAGGATGCGGCCGCTCATGCGCTCATCCTCTGGCTGACGGCCGCCAGAGCCTCGGCCTCGCGGTTGGTCACGCCGGAGTCGAGCTCAGCCAGCTGCGTCGCGGCCTCGGCCCGCAATGGGTGAGCGTCCGGAAGCGAGGGGAGGTTGATCCTCACGTTGAGGGCCGCTCCCCGGGCAGCGGCCGCGGCCAGCAGCGCCGCCGCCCCCGCGTCGCTGGCCGCGTTGCGATTGCCGATGGACGCGATGCTGGCGGCCAGGTCAAGGACCCTCGCAGCAAGGTGGGCCACTCGCAGCGGGACCTCGGTGGCGGCCACCGATGCCTCGCCGATGGCGGCCTTTCGAGCTGCCCGTTCCTCGTCACTCTCACGCGGAAGGCGCCGCGCGGCAACCACGTCCAGGTAGGCCGCGGCGTCCTCCTCGGCGGCGGCGAGCAGCGAGCGGCGCAGCTCGGCGGCGGCGGCACCGATCTGCCGGGCGACGGGGTCGACTTCCTCGTATTCAGGCTTGCCGACCGTCAGCTCGCAGACCATCTCGACCAGGGCCGCCCCCAGGGCGCCGGCAAGGGCGCTGGCGCTGCCGCCGCCCGGTACCGGGGCGCGCGACGCCAACCGCGCGGTGAGGTCGCGGACGGTCAGTTCAGCGAGTGGCGGGCTGCTCATGGGCAGCCGATTGTACGGGGAGCGGAGAAGGAGCCCGGCAGGCCCGCGGGAGAGGGACGCGGCGCCCGCCGGGCTGTGCGATAAGCCGCCGAATCGCCGTCAGGCCGCTGGGTCGAGGGCGTCGACGAACCAGCGGCGCCGCCGCGCGTCGAAGACCAGCTCCAGCGACTGCCCGGATTCGACCTCTACCACCAGCATCAGGCGGGGGGAGCTGCCCGACGGATACGCCGCGCGCTCGTCACGGACCGTGGCCAGGCGCGCAACGCGCAGCTCCCGGTTACCGAACCGGACGCGGGTGGGTCGGACGTGGCGCGCATCCCAGGCGACCGACGCCGCGACGGGGGTGATGGAGACGAGTGCCATATCCGGAGAATACGAACAGATGTTCTACTTGTCAAGACTCTGGCGGGCGCTCGCTGAACCGGCGTTCCGGCGCCTCGCGCACCAACCGGGCCCGGGTGATGGCCCGGTCACCGAACTTCTCGCGGACCGCGTCGGTGGCCTCCGCCAGCCGCTGAACGCGCTGGCCGTCATCGAACAGGGTCAGCTGCTGGGCGTCCACCAGCGAGATGGCGGTGATGCCGACCAATCGCACCGCGCGGCCTGGCTGCAGGGTGCGGTCCAGGAGGCGGTGGATGACGTCCAGCAGGACCTGAGCGTCCGTGGTCGGGTGCGGCAGCGTCGCCTGCCGGGTCAGCGTCTCGAAGCCCTCGTAGCGGAGCTTGAGCTGCACTCCGCCCGCCGCCATGTGGTGGCGCCGCAGGCGCCCCGCCACCGACTCCGACAGCCACAGGAGGGTGCCGTCCAGCCCGGTCCGCTCGGTGACGTCGGTGTTGAAGGTGTGCTCATGACCGATGGACTTCGGCGCATGGCCCGGCACCACCGGCGACGGATCAATGCCGCGCGCGCGATGGCCGAGATCCACTCCATGGCGGCCGAATCGCCGACGCAGCGTCCCCCCCGGCACCGCCGCCAGCTGGCCGATGGTCGTCACCCCGTAATCCGCGAGCGCCCGCCGGACGCGGGGGCCCACGCCCCACAGGCGGGACACCGGCAACGGGGCCAGGAACGCAGCCTCGTCGCCCGGCTCGACCACCACCAGTGCATCGGGCTTGCGCAGGTCCGAGGCGACTTTTGCCACGAGCTTGTTGGTGGCCACCCCGACGCTGACCACCAGGCCCACCTCGGCGCGAACCCGATCCTTGATGGCCTGCCCGATGGTTCGCCCATCTCCGGCAGGAGCCCCGGTGACGTCGAGGAACGCCTCGTCCAGGCTGATGGGCTCGACCAGCGGCGTGAACGTGTCGAAGATCCGCATGACCTGGAGGCTGACTTCCGCATAGCGTTCGAATCGGCCGGGCAGGAAGACGCCTTGCGGACAGAGCCGCGCGGCTGTGCGCAGGGGCATGGCGGAGTGGACCCCGAAGCGGCGCGCCTCGTAGGACGCGGCGCTGACCACGCCCCGGTCGTCGGAACGGCCGCCTACGATCACCGGCAGACCCCCGAGCGACGGGTCATCGAGCACCTCCACCGAGGCGTAGTACGCGTCGAGGTCGGCATGGATGATCGTGCGCATCGGTCAGTCGGTACCCGGGTAGCCCCGATCCAGCTGGCGAGGTCCGAGCATCGGCTGGGCCATGGGTCCCACCAGCCTAGCGGCGGCACGGCCGCCGCCATCGGATCAGTTGATCAAACGGTCAGTTGATCAAAGCTTGCGGATGACTCCGACCACCTTGCCCTGGATCTGGAGCTCGGTGGCGTAGATGGGTTCCATTTCCGGGTTGGCGGGCTGGAGGCGGATGCGCCCGTTCTCGCGGAAGAAGCGCTTCAGGGTGACTCCGTTGTCCTCCAACAGGGCGACCACGATGTCCCCGTCGCGGGCCGTGGCCTGGGGCTGCACGACGACATAGTCCCCGTCGTCGATGAGCGCATCAATCATGCTCCGCCCCCGCACGCGCAGGACGTACGAATCGTCACGGGCCTGGAGCGAGCTGGGGACCTCGAGCGTCTGGGTGGGGTCCTGGTAGGCCTCGATGGGCTCGCCGGCCGCGATCTCACCGATCACCGGGAGGCGCAGGACATCACGCTCAACCGGCATCCGGAAAGGAGTGACCGCCCCGCGCGCCGGCCGGGCGGGAGGCGCCACGCCTTCCGCGATGGCGGTGAGCCGAAGGGCACGTGACGAACGGCTGCCACGCTCCAGCTGCCCCGAGCGTTCGAGGGCCACGAGGTGATGGTGGACGGCCGATGTGGAGGCGAGGCCCACCGCATCCGCGATCTCGCGGACCGAGGGCGGATA
>DASWJA010000185.1:0-11560 GCA_036397375.1 Candidatus Limnocylindria bacterium | reverse complement strand
CCCGGGCGCGGAGGTCCTGCTGGCCGGGCCACTGATCGGGCCGGGGCGCAGCCAGCCGATCGGTCTGCACCGGGTGAGCCTGCGAGCGGGCGCGCCGTTCGTCGAGCGCGGCGATCTCGGCGACGTGATCGCCGCCCACGCGCTGAGCCTGGAAACCGGTCCGGCCGTGCTCACGACCGACGGCTCGATTCTCTTCCTGTGGTCATGGCCGCGAGACGGGCAGCCGGAGCGGCATGCTGCCCGGAGGAGTGGCGGAGCCCCATCCGCGGTCTTTGGCACGGGTGCCGATACCCGGATCGTGGCCGGCGTCGCGTTCCAGGATCCAGGGTCGGTGCTGGTGCTGCCCGGTGATTTGGGCGGCGGGGCGGGCCCGTCCACGGTGTTCGGGCGAGACACGCGTCCCGTCGCCTTTGCCGCGACGCAGCAGGACCTCGGCGAGAACGCGCTGACGCCGTTCTTCGGCGTGATCCCCGGCGGCCTACCCGGAGACCGCGACGTGTACGTGTTCGGCGGTCGGCTGGTCAGCCCCGTATCAGATCCGGACGTCCTCGCCGAAGTCACGTCGCTGGCATTGCTCCCCGGGCTGGAGCCGGTGGGCACCGTCGGTCCGGGCGGCGCGTGGGTTGCGCTCCTGACCGATTTCTCCGAATTCGCCCGCCTCAACGCCCGGCAGCCAGAGGTGGCGCTCCTGGCTGCCCGGAACCCGTCCGCGCTGCGGCTGGTGGCGACCTCATCGCTCGTGGAACCCGAGGCCAACGGAGGCCATCTGGCCCCTACCTTCCTTGGGGTGGCGCAGGACCCGGATCATCCGACGGGGCTGATCGTGGGCAACGAGGCGGCGTATGCCGAGATCGTCGGTCCGCCCGGCACCACGGTGTGGTGGAGGACGCGCGGCCGTCCCTCCGGCAACCTGACCCTGGGGGCAGATGGGGTGGCCCGGATCCAGCTGCTCGAGCCGGCCGGCCCCAACGCGCCCGACGGCTCGGGCGCCACCGCCAGCGTCTGGCTGGTGACTCCCGCCGGTCACGCGTACTACGGCACGTGGCGGATCCGGGTGTACCGACAGCCGCCCTCGCTGACCTTCACCGCGGACGATGACCTGGTGGACTTCAGCCCCACCGTGTCAGGACAGACGGTCCCTGGCGCCACCGTCACGATCAACGGCCGTCCCGTCGAGGTGACGGATAACGGGTCGTTCGAGGCAGCGGTGGACGCTGGCCTCCTGCCCACCGACGTGCGAGTGGTGGCCGTGGACCCGGTCGGCAACCGGTCCGAGCGCGTGGTCAGCGTGGTGTGGCCGGTGGACTACCGGCGGCTGCCGGTTGTGCCCATCGCGGTGCTGCTGACCGTTGGGGCGGCCGCCGTCCTGTTCCTACGCCGGCCCGACACGAGGCCCAGCCGCCGAACGCCCGAGGACGGAGCCACCTTCGAGGAGATCGGCGGCTAGACTCGGGTCATGCCCCTGGTGCGCCCGCTGCGCGGGCTCGGCTATGCGCTGGATCGGTTCGGCAGCGGCGACATCCCGGCCCGGGTTCGACCTCCGGGCGAGGGAGCAGCTTCCGCCGGACGGGTGGCGGACCTGACCGATCTGGTCTGCCCGCCGTATGACGTCATCAACGACTCGCAGCGCGCGGCGTTGCTGGCGCGCCACCCACGCAACGCGGTCCGGCTGGAGCTGAGCGCAGAGGCGGCCCCGCACCGGGCGGCCGCCGAGGCATTGGCAGCCTGGCAGGCGGACGGGACGTTGAGCATCCGATCGCGGGCCGCGTTCTACGGGTACCGCTACCAGGCGGCCGACTCCACGGAGTCGGCCGCGGTGCGCGGGATCCTGGCCCGCATCCGCCTGGAGCCGTGGGGGCCCGGAATTCGGCCACATGAGCACACCATGCCCGGTCCCAAGGAAGATCGGCTGGGACTGCTCCAGGCGGCCCGTACCCAGCTCAGCCCGATCCTTGTCCTGTACGTGGACCGCTCGGCGAGATACGAGCCGCTCATCGAGCGGGCGGTTTTCGACGAGTGGCGGGCCCGCGACGGGGACGGGCTTTTGCATCGCACCGGCGTGATCGAGTCCGACCAGGGCCTGGCCGCCTACCTGTCCCGGAGGCGACTGGTGGTCGCCGACGGGCACCATCGGTATGAGACCGCGCTGGCCTACCAGGCCGAGGTCCGATCCAAACCGATTCCCGGCGCCGCCGCGCCGGGAGCCCTGGCCGCCGATTGGGTGATGGCGGTCCTGGTCAATGCCGCCCGGGAGCAGCTCGAGATCCGGCCCACCCATCGGCTCCTGCGACGAGTCGATGCCGATCGGCTACGCGCCCTGGTCCAGGGCCCCGATCCGCTGTTCCAGGCCGTGCCCGTGGCTCCCGAGCAGCTGGCCCAGCGGCTGGCGGACCTGCGCGACGCGGAGGAAGCCGTGTTCGGGATGGTCCTGCCCGACGGGGAGGGTTGGCTCCTGATCGGGGACGTGGACGTCGCGGCCGAACGGATGCGGCGCGAGCCGATGAGCGCGCCGGCCCGCCGGCTCGACCTGGCCTTGCTCCACGCCGCGCTGCTCGGCGACCGGCTGGGCATCACCGAGGCGGACGTGGCCGGCGGGGAGACGCTCCTCTACACTAGGAGCGAGGCCGATGCCCGTGCCCGGGTTGCCCGCGGCGAGGTGGCGGCGGCGATCCTGGTGCGCCCCACCCGGCTGGAGGAGCTGACCGCGGTGGCGGCTGCCGGGGACGTCATGCCGCAGAAGTCGACCTACTTCTATCCGAAGCTGCTGACCGGGATGGTCTTCTATCCGCTGGAGGGTTGAGCACACCGTGGTCCAGGCCATCAAGCGCGACGAGGTCTTCATCGAGCCCGAGGGGATCCACGTGGAGACCCATCAGCCCGAGCGTCGCAGCCGCAAACCCCCACTTCTGCTGGTCCATGGCGTGCTCACCGGGTCGTGGCTGTGGTCGAGCTTCGCGTCCTATTTCGCCGAGCGGGGCTGGGAGGCGCATGCCCTGAACCTGCGGGGCCATTTCACCTCCGATCTAGCCGATCTGGAGGACACCCGGATGCGCGATTACGCCGATGACATCGGGATCGCGGCCCGTCAGCTGGGGCGCCCCCCGGTGCTGATCGGGTGGGGGATGGGGGCCCTGGCCGCCCTCCTATACGCCCAGACGCGCCCGGTGCTGGGCCTCGTCCTGCTGGCGCCTTCCCCGCCGGCCGCGGCACTTCCCCGACGCCCGGCCGACCATGAGCTGAAATCCGTCCCGGGCGTGTACGACGCCGCGTGGTGGGGCTGGCTGGCCCCCCTGGACGAGCTGCGAGCCTGGATGCCGGACATGACCGATGAGGAGCTCTCGAAGATGCAGGAGCTGCTCGTCGGAGCCCGGGAGTCGGGGCGCGCGCGCCAGGAGCGAATGCTGGGCGTGGCCATAGACCCGGGGCTGATCCGGATGCCCACCCTGGTCATCGGCGCCGGCCTGGACGACGTCATCCATCCGTCGGAGGCGCGCCGCACGGCCGACCTGCTGGGGGCGACCTACGAGTACATCCCCGGCGCCAGCCATTTCGGGCTGGTGATGGGTTCCGAGACGTGGCCTGCCGTGGCCGCCTCCATCCTGGGCTGGCTGGAGGAGCGGCGCCACGGGATGATGGCCGCCAACGCCGACCTGGTGGGAGCGTCCCGCCGCTAGAGACCGCCGATTTCCCCTCCGTTGAGGGCTGGCGAAGGCGATTGCTATACTCGCCGCCGCCCGGCTGGGCAGCTCGGGAACGCCACGCCGCATTCGTCTAGAGGCCTAGGACACCGCCCTCTCAAGGCGGAGATCACCGGTTCGAATCCGGTATGCGGTACCAAATCCATCCCCTGGGCACGAGAGCTCGCCTGTGCGGGCCCGGAATGCACACTATTCGCACACTATCGGCGGGGATGCGCGTTCATCCGGCACCGGCCAGCATCAGATCCAGCCGGTTCACGGCGGACTCCTGATCGCCTGGCATTAGGTGCGCGTACATCGACAGGGTGAGCCCCGGCGAAGAGTGGCCAAGCATCTGCGACACGAGGTCCACCCGGGCGCCCTGCGACAGCATCAGGCTGGCGAAGGCATGTCGCAGATCGTGAAAGCGGATCTCGCGCAGCCCCTCTCGGCGGAGCAGCGGCTTGAGCGCGCGTTCGGTGATGTGCGCGCCGTTGAATGGGTCATGCGAGCGCCTCGGTCATCGCGTGAGCGCCGTGATCAGGTCGGCGCGGTGCGGCCAACGGGCAATCAGGTCTGCCGCTGCAGCGCCCTCGAAGTCACTGAGAACGAAACCAGGCGCCATCGTGTTGCCGTAGACACCGTAATGGCCGCCCGGGCGCAACCGGGCCCCCATCCAGGTACCGGCAGGCACGACGCGCTGCACCTCTTGCCCGGCGAGCACATCGTGACCGAGAACCACCAGCTCATCGCGGCCATCGCGATGCAGCAGGAGCAGCTCGATGGGGTCTCCGAGGTAGAAGTGCCAGATCTCGTCCGTCGGCAGGCGATGCATGTCCGAGAATGTCGAGGGGTCGTCCGTCACCAACGCGACGATCGCCGAGCACAGTGGCTTGCCATCGGCGCCCGTCTTCCGATCGACGTAGGACTGTGCGAAATACACCTTCTCGGTGGGCATCAACGAGAGCTTCCACAGTCGCTTCAGGTCGTCTGCGTTCGGTCTCTGGGCCATCAACGACGCCTCCTTGCTGAGCCAGCGCAACCTCGAGAAAGCGGGATGCCCAGTCGAGAATGATGCCCAGTCGAGAATGCGGTCTTTGTGCCAATTATGGCGCGCGCTGCAGCCAGGCAATCGAATGAAGGTCGTGGGCTCGTCAAGGAGTCAAGCACCCTCGTAGCGCCGCCTTACTGGCGAACCTGGGCGCACGTTCGGGCTGCGCGTCGCGGAGGTCACGACGTACGACGCCGAACGAGCCGCGGAGCTTGGCGCCCGGGCGGCGTGCTCTCGTTGGGCGACCGGGTGTGGCGGCGTCCGCGGTGGCCACCGGGATCCCGACCGGCCGATAGCTCCACCGGGGGGCACAACTGGCATGCTCAGCCGCTGAGGTCGCGGTCCTCCATCTCCCACGCGTGATCCACGACGTGCTGCGCGGTGCGGCGGACGAGGAACTGGATCGGCCAGCGCCGCGCCAGCCTGGCCTCGGCGTTGTGGGTGCGGATCGCCGCCACGTACTGCTGCCGGTACGCCGCCAGCTCATCCGGCGACAGCCGCACGTCATCATCGGCGCGAATCCCGACCTTGCGCCACCAGTTGTGCCGCTCGGAGGCGTACACGTGCCGAATGATCTGGTCGCGCTCGCGACCGCCGCCGCGCGCGCCCTTGCGCAGCTCGGCTGACACGCGTGCCGCGACCTCGTCGAAGTGGTCCCAGCCCGCCTGCAGCAGGCTGATCCGCCGCTCCAGGTCCACTTCGGACAGCACCTCGGCTTCGATTTGCGACGGGATGTGGGCGACGCCCCACCAATCGGTCGAGCTCGAGCCGGGCACGCGCTCGACGACCTCCGCCTCGCCCACCGTCTCGAAGTCGCTCGCCAGGCCGGCCCGTTCAGCGACGGCGGCATAGCGGGCGCGGTAGGTGGCCAGCCGGGCCAGCGCGTCGTCCTCGGAGGTGCCCCATCGGTCCAGGCCGGGCCAGTCCATGGCACCCGCCGCTACCCGGCGCTTGGGACCGATCTCCAGGTTCACCCGCAACGGGCTGCTCATTGCGCGCCTCGACGCACCGCGAGGGCTCTACCCTTCGCCCGGCCGAGTCGCGTCAACCAGTAGCGCTGCTCGTGTCAGGCCATGTGGCCGACGATCCAACCGATCGAGTTCATCGGCTCGAAGCGGCGGAACCCGTTCGCCTCCGGAATGCCTCGCAGGGCCCGGCGCCACTCGGACCTGGCGAATCGCAGTTGCTCGACGAGCGGGTGGGTCATGGCCTCGCCTCCACGGCCTCGATCGCCTCCAGCACCGATCGGATGACATGGGCCATCGGGGCGAGCGGGAGATCGAGCACCAGCGTCGCCGACTCCCTGACCATCGGGTTATACGGGCCGCTCCGCCCGGCGCGCTC
Source organism: Candidatus Limnocylindria bacterium (assembly GCA_036397375.1). GTDB lineage: Bacteria > Chloroflexota > Limnocylindria > QHBO01 > QHBO01 > DASTEQ01. The sequence goes on along the minus strand of DASWJA010000185.1, from coordinate 5,488 downwards.
CCGGAAATCGGTCCGGACGACGATGACCGGCTTCTTGGCGTAGGCGTAGCCGCACTCCCAGGCGGTCCCTGAGTCGGGATCGGGCCCATCCATGATCGCGACGAGGCCATCGGCCCAATCGATGCCGCCGACATCCGTGGCGAAGATGCCTGGCGAGTCCTTGCCCGGCTCCTGCTCCTGGGGCAGGAACACCTCGTGCCCAGCGTCGCGTACGGCGGCGAGCTCGGCATTCCACGCGCGCTCGGCGGCCGAGAAGAGCGGCGCGGCGAAGTAGAGCTTCATCGCGCGAAGTATCGGGCGGGGCGGCGCCGGTCACCGGGGCAACGGGTTCGGGCCGGTCGCCGTGACGAGGCGCTGCGGGACCCAGTCATCGACGTGGACGAAGCCGTCGAACGTGGCCCCATGTTGGAGGACGACGACGTCATAGAACGATCGACGGAAGAACTTCACGTGGGTGAAGTCCTCGAAGAGGACGTAGTAGGGCTCGTGGTCGGCGCTCTGGAACTGCTGCCCGGTCAACGCGGCGCGGTGCTCCCGCGAGAAGGCATCTAGCTCGTCGCCGATGACGACCCCGAGGTGCTCGAGGCCCATCTTGTAGACGCGCTGGTGGACCGGCGGAATGAGCTCGATGAGCGGGACCGACTTCCCGTCGAGGACCTCGAGCGGCGTGGCGAGGAGGATCTTCGAGATTGGCCGGCCGTTGAAGACGTTCTCGACGTTCGCGGTCGCGTGGCGTTCGAGCAGGGTCCGCACCTGGACGTACTGGTCCCACTCTGGCACGCGAAAGGCGAGGTGGCTGAGCGGGTACGGGCTGATGTCGATGCCCCGGGCGAGCAGGCGCGCGTGCTGCTGCGCCGCGAACCCCCGATAGTCCCCGATGATGTCGCCGACCGGATCGCCCATCACGTCGCCACCCTCCGAGCCGTCATCCTACGACGAACCTCGCGAGGACGTCCATGTCGACCTGGCTTCGCCGACCGCTCGCCTGGCTGCCGATGTCGGTTCCGTCAACGGGCTGGTCCCTTATCAGGACCCTTAAGGATCCTGTCTCATACGTCTCATACGTCTCTTCTTGGTACTGCGTGAACGCGGCTGAGACACATGAGACGATTCGCTTGGAATCCGGTATGCGGTACCAACTAGCCCCAAAGTGGCTCGATTCACGCTCGAAGTCAGCCTCTTCTGTGCGCCCGGGACCGTATTTGACCCCTGAACTGACCCCTTATCGACGCAAGCGCGTTCGCCGTTAGCATGCCGGCGTGCTGAAATCATCACTGCCTGGTGTGGTCGTTCCTTCCCGCCACGCCATCGCCCGGTTCCGGACACCCCTCAGCCCGCGGGGTCGGCCGCGGCCTTCCGCCGGGACCAGCCCTTAGGGCGCGCCCCGGGCCGGGTGACGAGGAGCGCGAGGTGATGGACCGGTCGGCTACTCTCGACGTGGCATCGGGAGGGTCCATGGAGCCGACAGAGTGATCTGCTCGAACTGCGGGACGGAGAACGAGGCGGGGCGCAAGTTCTGCAAAGAGTGCGCGGCGTCTCTGGCCGTCGTCTGCTGGAACTGCGGGACGCCCAACAGTCCCGACGCCAAGTTCTGCGGCGAATGCGCTTCGGCCCTGCGTGAGACCGTCGCGGCCAGCGGCGGTGCGGCCCACGCCCCGTCCCCGACCGCACCCTCGGGCCCGGCGGCGCCACCGGCCGCGGCACCCGCGCCTGCGGCCGTTTCCGAGCGTCGCCTCGTGACCGTCCTCTTCGCCGACCTCGTCGGCTTCACGCCCTTCGCCGAGGAACGGGACACCGAGGAGGTGCGCGAGATCCTGTCGCGATACTTCGAGCTGGCGTCCGACGTCATCGCCCGCTACGGCGGCACGGTCGAGAAGTTCATCGGCGACGCAGTCATGGCCGTGTGGGGGGCACCCGTCGCCCACGAGGACGACGCCGAGCGCGCGGTCCGCGCGGGACTGGACCTCGTCGACGCCGTGCGCATCCTCGGCGAGGGCATCACGGCGCGCGCCGGGATCCTGACCGGGGAAGCTGCGGTCACGCTCGGCGCGACGAACCAGGGCTTGGTGGCCGGGGATCTCGTCAACACCGCCTCCCGCCTCCAGTCGGTCGCCCCTGCGGGCGCCGTCCTCGTCGGCGAGGCGACCCAGCGCGCCGCCAGTGCCGCCATCGCCTTCGAGCCCGCCGGAGAGCAGATCCTCAAGGGGAAGACGGCTCCCGTGCCCGGCTGGCGGGCGCTGCGCATCGTCGCCGAGCGGGGCGGGCGCAACCGGGCCCAGACGCTCGAGGCTCCCTTCGTCGGGCGTGACGACGAGCTACGCCTGCTCAAGGATCTCTTCCACGCCACCGGGCGGGAGCGGCGCATCCGCCTCGTCTCGGTCATGGGCCCGGCCGGCATCGGCAAGACGCGCCTCGGCTGGGAATTCCTCCGCTACGCCGACGGCCTCGTCGAGAACGTCTACTACCACAACGGCCGCTCCCCGGCCTATGGCGAGGGGATCACGTTCTGGGCCCTCGGCGAGATGATCCGCGGGCGCTGCGGCCTGCTCGAGACGGACGACGAAGCGACGACCAGGGCGAAGGTCGCCGACACGGTTGCGCGATGGGTCACCGACGAAGCCGAGCGGCGCTGGATCGAGCCTGCCCTGCTCACCCTGCTGGGGATCGAGTCCGAAGCGGCCTCGGAGCAGCTCTTCGCCGCGTGGCGGACCTTCTTCGAGCGCATCGCCGTCGACGGCACGGTCGTCCTCGTCTTCGAGGACTTCCACTTCGCCGACACGGGCCTCCTCGACTTCGTCGATCACCTCCTCGACTGGAGCAAGGGCGTCCCGATCTTCGTCGTCACCCTCGCCCGACCCGACCTGCTCGACAAGCGGCCCGACTGGGGCGCCGGCAAGCGCAACTTCGCCTCGCTCTACCTGGAGCCGCTGCCCGAGCCGGCGATGCGCGAGCTCCTGGCCGGGCTGATCCCGGGCCTGCCGGACCGCGCCGCGAAGGCGATCGTGGAACGCGCCGACGGCATCCCGCTGTACGCCGTCGAGACAGTGCGCATGCTCGTGGCCGAAGGGCAGCTGCGGGAAGAAGGTGGGACGTACGTGCCCGTGGGCGATCTCACCGAGCTGGCCGTCCCCGAGTCGCTCACCGCCCTCATCGCCGCGCGCCTCGACGCACTGGAGCCGGCCGACCGAGCCCTCGTGCACGACGCGGGGGTCCTCGGCCAGTCCTTCACGCCGGCCGCCCTGGCCGCCGTCTCGGGGATCGACGAGCGGGCCCTCGAGCCGCGCCTGCTGGGCCTCGTCAAGCGGGAACTGCTGACCCTCCAGGCTGACCCGCGTTCGCCCGAGCGCGGCCAGTACGCCTTCGTCCAGGCGCTCATCCGCGAGGTCGCCTACAAAACCCTGGCGAAGCGCGACCGCAAGGCGCGCCACCTCGCCGCGGCGCGCTTCTTCGAGTCGCTCGCCACGGACGAGCTCGCCGGCGCGCTGGCCAGCCACTACCTGGCGGCCCACGCGAATGCCGCCGAGGGAGCGGAGGCGGACGCCCTGGCCACCCAGGCCCGCATCGCTTTGCGGGGAGCCGCGGAGCGCGCCGCCAACCTGGGCGCCTTCGACCAGACCGTCTCCTTCCTCGAGCAGGCCCTCACCGTCACGACCGACGCAGCCGAGCAGGCCGACCTCCTCGAGCGCGCGGGTGACGGGGCAACGACCGCCGCTCGCTACGACCGGGCCGAGGCGCTCCTCCGGCGCGCCGTGGAACTCCGACGCGACACGGGTGATCGCGTCGGCGCAGCACGGGCGACCGCGGCCCTCGGCAAGGCGCTCCTCGAGGGCACCAGGAACGAGGCAGCCCTCGAGGTCCTGGAGACCGCGTCCGCCGAGTTCGCCGATCTCGCTCCCGACCCCGTCGTTGCGCGCATCGACACGAACCTCGCGAGGGCGCTGGTGAACACCCGCAAGGAAGGCGCACTCGATATCGCGGAACGGGTCCTCGAAACGGCCGAGCGACGAGAACTGATCCCGATCGCCGCCGACGCGCTCATCGTGAAAGGGATGATCCTCGCCACTCGAGGACGGAAGCGGGAGGGGATCGGGCTCATCAAGGTCGCCGAGGACCTCGCTCGCGAGCACGGCCTGCACCAGACCCAGCTTGGGGCCCTCGTCGTGGGTGGCTACCACATGGGCGATCTCGACGTGATGGCCGCCTTCGAGAACTACCGAGAGGGCTTGACGCTCTCGCGTCGGCTCGGGCATCGCAACCGCATGCTCATGTTCATCAACAACATCGGCTACACGGGCTTCCTCGCCGGAGATTGGGACAGCGCCCTCGCCGAACTGGAATCCGCGTTGGCCGAAGACCTCGATTGGAGGCACCGCATCGCGATCCTCGGGAACGCGCTCATCGTCCACGCCGCGCGCGGGGAATCCATCGCTGAGGGGATCGCCGAGATGGAGCGCCTCGGCGCGGACATCACAGACCCAGAGGTGCGCGTCGCGGTCCTCGATCCCATGGGCAACGCCGCACTCGCCAGCGGCAGGCTGGAGGAGTCGCGGAGCGCATGGCAAGACATCGTGAAGCTGGATCGCTCGCAGGCGCCGGAATTCCTGTACCGGGCAGCGCGCCCGGCACTGTGGGCCCGCGATCTCGCCGCAGCCCGGAACGACCTGGCGGCCCTCGACGCGACCGGTGTCCACGGCCCGGTCGTCGAGACCCGGCGGGCGACGCTGCGCGCGGGCATCGCCGCACTGGAAGGCCGCACCAGCGATGCGCTCGCGCTCTACCGCGAGGCCCTGCGCGGCTGGCGGGATCTGCGCCAGCCCTGGGACGAGGCGCTCACCGTCATCGATATGGCCACGCTCCTGGACCCGTCCGAGCCGGACGTGAGCCGCGCCACCGGATCCGCGCGCGAGTTCCTGGCCCGGGTGGGTGCCAAGCCTTTCGTAGAGCGCCTCGATGCAGCCTTGGCGAGGGCCGCTCCGACCGCGCCTGCTTCGACGCCGGCCGAAGGCGCAACCGCACCGGAAAGCGCGGCAGGGTTAGAGGTGGGTCAACCGATGTAGTCAGACTTAGGGCCTGTAGCCGAATTCACGGCTCGATCTCCGAGGATGCGTCGTCGCTTGACACTCGGTAGGGTTGTCCCGATGTCGAGGGTCTTGGTGACTGGGATGTCGGGAACCGGCAAGTCGTCGGCTCTCGCCGAACTTGGCCGATGCGGTTATCGCGTCGTAGACACCGGTGATCCGGGCTGGCGCGAGTATCGCGAGTATGTTGAGTCCTCCGACGAGTTGCACCGCGGGGAGTGGCTCTGGGTCGAGGAAAGGATCACCGGGCTGCTGGACTCCGATGATGGTCGCTCGCTCTTCGTTGAAGGGTGCGTGAGGAACCAGTCGAAGTTCTACGACCGTTTCAACGCGGTCGTCCTGCTCAGCGCCCCTGCTGACGTGATCCTTGACCGGGTCGCACGCAGAACGACGAACAACTACGGGAAGAC
>DASWJA010000184.1:0-3823 GCA_036397375.1 Candidatus Limnocylindria bacterium | reverse complement strand
CTGATCGAGCTGCCGGTCCAAGTCGACGGCAAGCTGCGCGACCGGCTGCTCGTGGCGCCCGACACCTCGGAGACCGAAATCGAGCGGTTGGCGCTCGCATCGGCCCGGGTGCAGGCGCACCTCGACGGGCAGCCACCGGCCCGCGTAGTGCACATCCCGGGGCGACTGGTGAACGTGGTCACCGCTCGGTAACACCGAGATAACCGGGCGCCGGATAGCCTGCTGTCCTGCTTCCGAGGCCCGGCGTCGAGTGCCCGGGCGTCGGGTCCCGGACGCAGACCATTCGTTGCTCGCCTCCCATGCAGGAGGCGCATGACCCGATTCGACCTGGTGACCGTGGCCGCCGTGGGAGCCGCGGTGGTGCTGGCCGGGGCGGCGAGCCTCGCCCTGGTGGCCGGTGTCGTCCTGACGCCAGCCAATCCGTCATTTGCGCCCGACCCGTGGGCCACCCCCGCGCCGTCGATCGGGCACGAGGGAGAGCAGGGCGGGGAGCTGGTGGTGGACATCGAAGGCGGAGTCAACCTGCCGGGCATCCACCGGCTGCCCGCCGGGTCACGGGTCGCGGACGCGCTGACCGCGGCGGGTGGCTATGCCGAAGGCGCGGATCTGGCGGCCGCCGCGCGGAGCCTGAACCTGGCAGCCGCGGTGGTGGATGGGCAGCAGATCTACGTGCCCGTGCTCGGCGAGAACCCAGCGAGCGGGGGAAACGGTGGCGGCAATGGGCTGGTGAACCTCAATCGGGCCAGCCGGTCCGAGCTTGAGGCCCTTCCGGGGATCGGTCCGGTCACCGCCGAGAAGATCATCGCGGCGCGTGAGGAGCGGCCGTTCGCCACGCTGGACGAGCTGGTGACCCGCGAGGTGCTCACTGCGCGCCAGCTGGAGCAGATCGCCGACCTGGTGACGGTTCCCTAGGGCTCGCAGACGATGGACCGGCCGGGCGCGTGGCTGCTGCCCGGCCTCCTGGCCGGGCTCATGGCCGGCATCGCGACTGCGGATGCGGGGTGGCTGAGCGGGGCCCTGGTTGCCGTAGTGATCGGCGCCGGCATGGGAGGGCTGGTGCTCGTCGCGGTCGCCCGCCCGTTGCTCATGCCAGCCGGGGTCGCGGCAGCCGCGCTCGTGGGCGGGCTGGTCCTGGGCGGAATCCGAGGAACCGCGGCCGCTCCACCCAGCGGGCCTGGCACCGTGGACCTGCTGGCCGGGGACGCGACGTGGCCGGTGACGGGTATCGTGGCGGATGAGCCCACGCCCCGAGGCGACGGGCTCGACCTCGTGCTCGACGAGGTGCACCTCGCCGGCGACCCGCTGGAAGGCCGGCTGCTGGTGCGCGTTCCCCGATCTGCGGCGGTGATGGCCGGCAACGAGGTCGCGGTCGAGGTCAGCATCCGGCCTCCGGATGGCGCCGATGCGGAAGGGACCGCGTACCGCGAGCGGCTGCGTCGCCAGGGCATTGGGGCCCTGGGTTGGGCATTCGAGATCACCCTCGTCGGGCATCGGTCCGACCCGCTGACCGACGGGTTCGGCGGCGTGCGTCGCTGGCTCCTGAACGGGCTGGTCAGCACCGTGCCCGAACCCGAGGCATCACTGGGGGCCGGCATCCTGCTCGGGGTTCGGGCCGGGATCGATCCGGAGGTCCGAGACGCATTCGCCGTGGCCGGACTGTCCCACGTGGTCGCCATCAGTGGCTGGAACATCGCGATCGTCGTCGTGCTCATCGGTGCGCTGACCCGCCCCCTCCGCCGGCGCGCGGGGCTCGTGCTGCCATCCGTCGCGGCTACGGTCGCGGTGGCAGGGTACGTGGTGCTGGTCGGGGCGTCGCCGGCCGTGGTCCGAGCCGCGCTGATGGCCGGGGCCCTGCTCGTCAGCCGGCTCGGTGGGTCGCCGGCACACGCCGCAGCCGCACTCATGGCGGCGGTGGTCGTCATGCTGCTGGCTTCGCCGGCTGCCCTGTGGGACGTCGGCTTCCAGCTGTCGGCGCTGGCCACCGCCGGGCTGATCGTGCTCGGCTCCGCACTGGAGGAGCGCCTGGAACGGTGGCCGGCCTGGATCCGCACGCCCGTGGCTCTCACACTCGCGGCCCAGCTGGCCACGCTCCCCGTGTTGCTGGCCACGTTTGAACAGGTCTCGCTCGTGGCGCCCCTGGCCAACGTGGTGGTCGTCCCACTGGTGCCGGCCGTCATGGCCGGCTCGGCGCTGGCCGCGGTGGTTGGCGGTCTCAGCTCAGCGGTGCCACTCCCCGTATTCGCCGATGCGGCAGTCTGGCTTGCCGGTGGGGCGGCGTGGCTTCCACTGCGCGCGCTGATCACCGCCGGGATCGCAGCCGCCGCGCTGCCCTTGGCCGCCCTGCCGGCGACCGGAGGCCCATGGCTCACCCTGGCGTGGTATCCGCTGCTGGGCCTGGCGGTGCGCCGCCTCTCCCGACCGCCCGATGCAGGACCGACCACGGCCGCGCCGCTCGAGATCGCGGATCGCCCCAGCCTGCCCCAGGTGACCTTGCCCGAGGCGGCGACATTCGCCTCGGCCTTCGGGTGGGTGGCTCGGCCGCGGCGCGCCGGGTTAGGGCTGGTACTGGTCCTGGCCCTGGCCACGGTGGCGACCGGGCCGGACGGTCGCCTGCACCTGACCGTGCTCGATGTCGGCCAAGGCGACGCGATCCTGATCGAGGCACCCGATGGCCGTACCGTACTCGTGGACAGCGGCGTCGATCCCGACCTGACACTTCGACGGATTGGACAGAACCTCGCCTTCCACGAGCGTCACCTCGACGTCGTGGTCCTCACTCACCCGGATCAGGATCACCTTGGGGGCATGGAGGAGGTCCTCCGTCGTTACCGGGTGCGGCTGTTTGTGGATGGCGGATGGCCGCTTCGTGGAGAACCGCATGGTCGCGTGATTGATGCCGCCCGGGGCGAGCCCGATGGGCGACTGCACGCGGCGGCCGCGGGTCAGGTCATCCAACTCGGCGGCGGTGCCGAGCTTGAGATTCTCTATCCTTCCGAGACCGATCGCACACGTCCTCTGCCTGACGGTGCCACGAACAACGCCTCGATTATTGCCCTGCTCAAGTTCGGCTCGTTCAGCGCGCTGCTCACCGGTGATGCGGAGGCACCGGTGGAGGCCTTGCTGGTCGAGCGTGGAGTGCTCCGTCCGGTCGATGTCCTGAAAGTCGGCCATCACGGATCGAAATCAGGGACGACCGACGCCTTCCTCAGCGCGATCCAGCCATCTGTCGCCATTATTTCGGTCGGGCTGGACAACTCATACGGTCATCCGCACCGGTCGCTCCTGGACAACCTGGCCCAAAGCCGCGTCCAGGCGGTGTACCGCACCGACCAGGACGGCGATGTCGAAGTCGTGACCGATGGCCGGGCTTACTGGGTCATCAGTCGCCGCGGCCAGACCGCCCCGGCGCCGGCCGGAGGCGGCGAGCCCGTCCGGGCCTGGGCGGGTAGGATCGGTTCATGGCCGTGCCCGACCGCTCCACTGCCCGCCAGCTGCTCGCCGCCGACAGCCCACCCGAATGGCTGGTCGTCCATTCCGAGGGCGTGGCCCGGGTGGCGGCCGAGGCGGCGCGCGCCCTGGCGGACAATGGGGTCGAGGTGGATCCGCCCCTGGTCGAGGCCGCGGGTCGTCTCCACGACATCGACAAGGTCTCGACACGGGGCAACGCCCGTCATGGGCTCGCGGGCGCCGAGCACCTCACCGCGCTCGGCTACCTGGAGCTCGCCGAGCCGGTCGCCTCCCATCCCTTCTACTGCCTGCTCGACCCCGAGCGATTTCCGCGCAGCTGGGCCGCCATCTGCGTGTCCGTGGCCGATCGGCGGGT
>DASWJA010000183.1:0-7041 GCA_036397375.1 Candidatus Limnocylindria bacterium | reverse complement strand
CCGACGGCCGGCGCCTGCTGGAGCCCGTGCCCCGAGAAGCCATTGGCGAACAGCAGGTTCTTCACCTGCGGGTGGGGGCCGATGATCGCGTTGTGGTCGACGGTGTTGACCTCGTAGTGACCCGCCCACGCGCGACGCATCTTGACCGCCTCGAAGTCGGGCACGCGGTGGGCCATGGCCGGCCAGACGCGGTCCTCCCACGGGGCAAGGTCGACGGTCAGGTCGAGGGTGTCGGGATCTGGCTCCCCGTCGCGAGGCGAATAGCCGCCGATGTAGTGCGGGGCGTCGGGGCGGAAGTACACCCCGCTGGGGTCGATGACCAGCGGCACGTCGGGGATCTGGGTCCGGCACGAGAACGAGTAGACCATCCGCTTGCGGGGCACGACCGGGAGCTCCACGCCGGCAAAGCGGGCAACCGCCCCGGCCCGCGGACCGGCCGCGTTGACCAGCGTCCCGCATTCGATCAGCCGCCCGTCGGACAGCATGACTGCGTCCACCCGCCCGCCGAACGACAGGATGCCGGTCACCTCCCCGGTGAGGTACTTGACGCCTGACGCCCGGGCCGAGTTCTGGAACGCGTGCATCATGGCCGTCGCGTCGAACCAGCCTTCGCCGGACGTGCCCAGCGACCCGCCGGCCAGGTCTTCCGTGGTCAGCCACGGGAACCGATGGCTCAGTTCGTCGGGGGACAGGATGACGACCGGCACGTTCTCCTCGCGCTGGATGGCATGGTTGGCCCACAGGACCCCCCCACCCCCCGCCGAGGCCAGGAACAGGTACCCGCCTTCGACGAAGTCGAACTCCGGGACCGGGTCGAGGAGGGGGAACCACAGCTCCGGGTGCTTGAGGACCTGTACCGCGAACTGGCTCATCTGGATGTTGACCGGGGTGGAGAACTGCTGGCGGACCGATGCCACCGACAGGGTCGTCGATGCGGTGGCGTATGTCGGGTCGCGCTCGATGACCAGCACGGTGCCCCAGAAATCGGGGTCGCGGGCCAGGAACGAAGCGACCGCCGAACCCATGACCGCTCCGCCCACGATGACGACATCGGCACGCGGCGGGGCGGGGCTCATGGACCGAATCCTATCCTGACCCGCGCGTGATCCGCGACGGCTAGACTCCGATCGTGGCCACCCGCCCCACCATCGTCTGTGTCGATGACGACATCCCGGTCCTGCGCGCCATCGAGCGGGACCTGCGGACGCGCTACGCCAAGGACTACCGGATAGTGGCTGCCAGCGGTGGCGCGGAGGCGCTGGACGCCGTCCGTGAGCTGACCGTCCGGGGCGACCCGGTGGCCGTGTTCGTGGTCGACCAGCGGATGCCGAACATGACCGGGATCGAGTTCCTGTCCCAGGCGATCGATCTCCAGCCGGACGCCCGGCGCGTCCTGCTCACCGCCTATGCCGATACCGATGTCGCCATCCGCGCCATCAACGAGATCCGGCTCGACCAGTACCTGCTCAAGCCGTGGGATCCACCCGAGGACAAGCTGTACCCGATCATCGACGAGCTCCTGGCCGATTGGGCGGCGGGCTATCGTCCGCCGTTCAGTGGCCTGCGGCTGGTGGCTGGCCGCTGGGCCGCCCGCGGCCACGAGATCCGCGACTACCTGACCCGCAACCAGGTCCCGTATCAGTGGCTCGATCCGATGACCGACCCGGAGGGGCGGCGGGTCGCGTTGGGCGCGGGCATGGCCGAAGCCGACATCGATCCCGCCGTGCCGCTGGTCGTGCTCGAGGACGGCACCCTTCTGCGCGACCCGTCCACCCGTCAGATCGCCGAGAAGGTGGGGATCCAGACCGTAGCTGCGCTGCCGTTCTACGACCTGGCCATCGTGGGCGGCGGACCATCCGGTCTGGCGGCCGCGGTGTACGGGGCGTCGGAGGGGCTGAAGACCGTCCTCATCGAGCGCGAGGCGCCCGGCGGGCAAGCGGGAACCACCAGCCGGATCGAGAACTACCTGGGCTTTCCTGCCGGCCTGTCGGGCGGCGAACTGGCCCGCCGGGCGCTGACCCAGGCCCGCCGGCTGGGGGCCGAGATCCTGTCCCCGCGCGAGGTCACGAGCATCCGGCGGGCGGACCCGTATCGGATCATCACCCTCGACGACGGGTCGGAGATCAGCTGCCAGACGGTGGTGATCGCCACCGGGGTGAGCTACCGCCAGCTCGAGATCCCCGGCGCCGCCGAGCTGGCAGGGGCCGGCGTCTACTATGGGGCCGCGGTCACCGAGGCGGTCCTGTATCGCGACCTGGAGGTCGGGGTCGTGGGCGGCGGCAACTCGGCGGGCCAGGCATCCATGTACCTGGCCGGCTTCGCCAAACGGGTCCTGCTCATGGTGCGAACCCCCGCCCTGTCCTCCATGAGCCAGTACCTGATCGATCAGATCGCGGGCACCCCGAACATCGAGGTCCGCTACCAGACGGCACTCAGCGCCGTCGCGGGGGACGGCCACTTGGCCACCGCGAGCTTGACATGCGACCGCGGCGACGGGAGCAGCCCAACCTCGGAAACGCTTCCCGTGGCCGCCCTGTTCGTGTTCATCGGGCAGCAACCACGGACCGACTGGGTGCCCGACGAAGTGGAGCGCGACGAGTCCGGATTCGTGGCCACTGGCCCCGCCGTCCTGCACGATGGGATGCGGCCGCCCGGCTGGGGATTGGATCGCGAGCCCTTCCTGCTCGAGTCCAGCGTGCCCGGCATCTTCGCCGCCGGGGACGTGCGGTCCCGATCGGTCAAGCGCATCGCCAGCGCTGTGGGGGAGGGCGCCATGGCCATCCAGTTCGTCCACGAATACCTCGCCACGCTGTAACCGCCGTGGCCAGTCCCCGTGCCGAACAGCTGCGCGCGACGCCCCTCTTCGCCGAGCTCGCCGACGAATATCTCGAACGGCTGGCGGGGCACGCCCAGCCCCTCCATCTGACGCCGGGGGAGTACCTCATCCAAGAGGGCGACCGGGCGGAGGATCTGTATCTCGTGGTCGTTGGGGAGCTGGAAATCACCAAGCGGTCCGGCAACGCCGATGTCTACGTCAACCGAGTCGGCCCAGGATCGATCCAGGGCGAGATCGCCGGCCTGGAGCGCGGCCAGCGCATGGCATCGGTCCGCGCCGTGGACCAGGTGGAGGTGCTGCGCATCCCCTACGAGGCCCTGGGTGACCTTCTCTCCGCCGGACCGGAGGCAGTCCTGGCCCTCATTCGGACCATCACCGGGCGGTTGCGCGGGATGGAGGAGGCCCTTCGCCAGCGCGAGAAGCTGGCCGGCCTGGGGACGCTGGCGGCGGGACTGGCCCACGAGCTGAACAACCCCGCAGCGGCCATCCGTCGATCGGCGGGCTCACTGGCAGAGGCGATTCGGCAACGGAATGAAGCGGCTTCCGCGATCGTCACCGGCGATCCCCGGCTGGCGACCCTGCTGGGGGCCAGGCCATCCGACGCCGGCGTGACTCTGGATGCGCTAACCCGCGCGGACCGCGTCGACGAAATCGCCGCCGCCCTGCGTGAGGCCGGCCTGCCGGAAACCGCCGATCCTGACCAGTCGGCCGGCATGCTGGTCACGGCGGGCTGGACGGCCGCCGACGTCCGCGCGGCGGCAGCCGGTTTTGCCCCGGCCGAGGTGGAGGCCGCCGTGCGCTGGCTGGCGAGTGTCGCCACCGCGGACGAGCTGCTGAGCGAGGTCCAGATGGCTGCGGAGCGGATCAGCGCCATCGTGGGCGCGGTGAAGGGCTACGCCTATCTAGACCAGGCGCCGGTCCAGCGCTTCAACGTGTACCGCGGGATCGACGACACCCTGCTCATCCTGGCCCACAAGCTCCGCGACATCGGCGTCACCCGAGACTACGCGCCCGACCTGCCCGAGATCGAGGGCTGGGGCAGCGAGCTGAACCAGGTGTGGACCAACCTGCTCGACAACGCGGCGGATGCCATGGATGGCAAGGGCGAGATCTCCATCCGGGTTGAACGGACCGATGCCGGCGGGGTGCGTGTCACCATCTGCGACTCCGGACCGGGCATCCCGCCGGCGACCCTCTCCAAGATCTTCGAGCCGTTCTTCACCACCAAGCCGCCAGGCGTGGGGACCGGCCTCGGCCTCCACCTGAGCCACAACATCGTCGTCCAGCACGGTGGCACGCTGGACGTCGAGTCCAAGCCGGGCCGCACCTGCTTTGAGGTGGTGCTCCCCCCTACCCTGCCGGGCGTAGCAGCCGGCTGAGCCGATGCCGATGCCGGGCCACAAGCCTGTACATCGGCTCCACCAGGCGGTTGACAACGGGCAGACGGCCCAAGCGAGCCACGAACCGCAGGCGCGGGAGGGTCTCCGCGATCCGGAGCACCGCCTCGCCGCCGGACACCCAGCGACCGTCCGGCTCTACGACGTGCAGAGCTGATGAGAGTGCGCCGGGCTCGATCCGCGCGGCGAAGTCAGGGAACTCGCTCGTTGCCCGCTGGGCGGGCACGAACCGAAGCCGTTCGTCGCGGTCGAGCGTTCGCAGGCGCGTGACGGCGACGGCACATACCGCGCATGTGCCGTCGTAGCAGACAATCAGGCGGGCTCTCGCCGGAAGATGTTCGTGGCCCACAACAGGATCAGTTCGAGCAGGCTCCAACCGACGAAGGCCACGATGGCCGCGATGTCGAGGATGGAGCCCTGGGCGGCCAGCGCGTCCGTGCGCAGCACACCCTCGAACGGCCCGACAAACAGCTGGCTGAAGTTCAGGATGGCGCTGACCAGCGCATTCGCCTCGTCTGCGTCGATCAGCAGCAGCACGAATCGCAGCCCGATCAGGATCTGGATGATCCCGAAGATCAGGATCAAGACCCGGCGCGTGGTTTCACCCCCACTGGGGCGTATTTCCCGGCGGGTGGTCGTGGACTGGGCGGCGGCGCCCGGCGCCTCGATGGTTTCCTGGGTGACGGTGGTTCGGCGTTCTTCCTCTGTCATGACGACCTCCTCGGCGCGAATGATCGCGCGCCCCGAAGATCCGTGTCAACGAACCAAGCTTGATCAGGAGTACCGGAGATGACGATTTGGAGCGAGCTTCCGCGGGCCCGTGTCGGCGAGATGCTCGCCGACGCCGCGACCCTGGTCTGGGTCGCGGTGTGGGCCACGCTGGGTTGGCGGCTGTACATGTTTCTTGCCGACCTCGCCGGCACGGGGCGCTTCGTGGCCGAGGGTGGCACGAGCCTGGGCGCAGCCGGGCGGGAGGTGGCAGAGGCGATACGTGGCATCCCGCTGATCGGTGAAGGGGCGGCAGATGCCGTCGGCGGGGCGTTCGCCGCGGCCGCGAATCCACTGATCAGCTTCGGAAACGACCTCGAGAGGCTCCTGCTCGCGATCGCCATCCTGCTGGCCCTGCTATTGGTCGCCGCCGCGCTGGTGCCGTGGCTGAACCGCTACCTGCCGTGGCGGGTGAGCCGGCTTCGCCGACTCCGAGCGGCCAAACGCGTTGTCAGGCGGCCGCCGATCGCCCTCGAGGCAGGACAGGTGGAACACCTGCTCGCATCGCGGGCGCTGCACCGGCTCGAGTACGACGAGCTCCTGGAGTTCTCCCCCGATCCGTTCGGGGACTGGGTCGCCGGCCGATACGACCGGCTGGCTCGGGCCGAGCTGGCTGAGGTTGGGCTTCGGCCGTCGCCCGCCAGCCAGTCTTGACAGCCGGGGCGCCCATCGGTAGCGTGCGCGATCACAGTTGAATACGGCGACGATCGGGACGAGTACCCGGTCAGGCGAGCCTCCAGGGAGTCGGGAGCAGTGAGACCCCGGCGGTGGCGCGACCGGCGAATGGACCCGGGAGCTCCGGCAGCCAACGCGCGGACATCGGTCCGGCGCCAGTAGCCACCGGCGGAGAGGCACCGATATCAAGGCCGAGGCCATCGTGAGCCGGCAACGGCGCGCCGTGGTCGAACGAGCCCGGGTGAGAACACCGGGGAACAAAGGTGGCACCACGAGAAGGCCCCCTCGTCCTTTGAGACGGAGGGGTCGCGTTGTTCTCAGGAGGTCACCGTCGTGTCCAGTTCCCCGCAGCGTCGGTACGTGCTCCCGGAGAGTGAGCTGCCGACCCACTTCTACAACATCGCCGCAGACCTGCCGGAGCCATTGCCTCCGCCATTGCATCCGGCGACCCGCGAGCCCATCGGTCCCGAGGCGTTGGCCCCCCTGTTCCCGATGGAGCTCATTCGCCAGGAAGTCAGCGCCGAGCGGTTCATCGAGATCCCCGAACCGGTGCGCGAGGCGTATCGGACCTACCGGCCTTCACCCCTGATCCGGGCCCTCGGCCTGGAGCGGGCGCTGGATACACCCGCGCGCATCTACTACAAGAACGAGAGCGTGTCGCCGGCCGGCTCCCATAAGCCGAACACGGCCATCGCGCAGGCGTTCTACAACCAGGCCGAGGGGGTCACGCGCCTGGTCACCGAGACCGGAGCTGGCCAGTGGGGGAGCGCTCTCGCCCTGGCCGGGGCGCTGTTCGGGATCGAGACCAAGGTCTTCATGGTGCGCGTGTCATACGAGCAGAAGCCGTATCGGCGCAGCTTCATCCAGACCATGGGCGCGACGGTGGTCCCGTCCCCATCTCGCGAAACCAACGCCGGCCGGCAGGTCCTGGCCGCCGATCCGGACTCCACCGGCAGCCTGGGCGTCGCCATCAGCGAGGCCGTCGAGGAGGCCGCCACCCGGGAGGACACCAAGTACTCGATTGGGAGCGCGCTCAACCACGTCCTGTTGCATCAGACGGTCATCGGCCAGGAGGCCATCAAGCAGATGGAGATGGCGGGCGACGCGCCCGACGTCGTCATCGGCTGCGCGGGCGGCGGCTCGAACTTCTCGGGCATCGCGTTCCCGTTCCTCCGCGACCGGTTGGCGGGGAACAGCCAGACCCGGTTCCTGGCCGTGGAGCCGGCCTCGTGTCCGAGCCTGACTCGCGGGGAGTATCGGTATGACTTCGGCGACGCGGTGGGGATGACCCCGTTGCTGAAGATGCATACCCTGGGTCACGAGTTCCGGCCGGCGCCGATTCACGCTGGCGGGCTGCGCTATCAC
>DASWJA010000182.1:0-7887 GCA_036397375.1 Candidatus Limnocylindria bacterium | reverse complement strand
GATCAGCTCCTCGAGGGAGTCGATGACCCGATCCGCTGCGGCGACATCGGTCTCGGCGAACTGGGGCACCGCGATGCACGCCAGCCCGGCCGCCTTGGCCGCCGCCACCCCCGCCCCGGAGTCCTCCAACGCCAGGACGTGCTCCGGCTCTACTCCCAAGCGCTGGCAGACCAGCAGGTAGATGTCGGGGGCAGGCTTGGAGTGGGCCACGTCGTCGGAGGTCACGATCACGTCGAAGACATCGGTCAAGCGGGCCGTGGCCAGTGCGGCGTCGACCAGGCGCCGAGGAGAGTTCGAGGCCAGCGCCAGCGGCAGTCGGCCGCGCAGGCGAGCCACCAGCTCAAGCGCTCCGGGTCTCCCAGCCACGTCCACCTGTAGGGCCTGGTACATGGAAAGCACCATCTCTTCGACCAGCGCCGGACCCCGCTCCGGCGGCTGACCCAGCCGCTCGGCGAAGTAGCGCGCGGTGAGATCGAACGAGGTCCCGATCACGGCCAGCTTGTCCTCGCGCGTGAACACGGCGCCGTGCGCGGCAAACAGCTGCTCCTCGGCCGCTTGCCACACGACTTCGGTGTCCAGCAGCAGCCCGTCCATGTCGAAGACGACCGCCCGATACCGATGCGGAGGCTCAGCCCCCATCAGGTGACGTCGAAGAACGACCCGCCACTCCCCGACAGGGAGCGCAGGAGCGGCACCACGCCATAGCGGGCGTCAGGGGCAGTGGCCGCCAGGGCGTCGAGGGTGGCGACCACGCGTCCCACGCCCAGCCGCTCGCCCCAGGCCAGGGGCCCTTCGGGCCAGTTGGTGCCGAGGCGCATGGCGGTATCGATGGCATCCGGGCTGGCGGTCTGGTCCTCGACCGCGGACGCGGCCTCGTTGACGACCGTGGCCAGGACCCGGTCCCTGATCGCATCGGCGTGGAGTGGCTCCGCCCGCGGTGCCGCAGGATCCACGGCGAGGCCCGCCCACGGAGCGCCCCGTTTCCCATCGGTCCCGTAGTCGTAGAAGCCGGCCCGGGTTTTCCGCCCCAGCCGCCCGGCCTGCACCAGGACCCGCTGCAGGGCGTGAGGCAGGTAGCGCGGCGCCCGCCCGAAGGCCTCCCATACGCTCTCGCTGACGGCCAGGTTGACGTCCAGGCCGATGGTGTCGATCAACTCGAACGGGCCCATTCGGAAACCCGCATCCCGCATGGCGGCATCGATGGACGGGGCGTCCGCCGTGCCTTCGCCCAGGATGCGCAGCGCCTCGAGGTAGAAGGGTCGCGCGACCCGGTTGACGATGAACCCGGGCGTGTCCGCCGCCTCGACCGGCGTCTTGCCCAGCTGGCGCGCGAGGGCCACGGCGGCCTCCACGACGTCCCGATCGGTACGCGAGGCGCCGATGACCTCGACCAACGCCATCAACGGGACGGGGTTGAAGAAGTGCATCCCCACCACGCGCCCCGGGCGGGTCGTGGCCTCCGCGATGCTCCCCACCGACAGCGACGAGGTATTGCTGGCCAGGATGGTCGACGGCTCAGCCGCAGCGTCCAGCCGTCGGAACGCGTCACGCTTGAGAGCCAGCTCCTCGGGGATGGCCTCGATCACGAACTCCGCCGCGGCCAGGTTGGCCACCGACGCGGCCTCGTGGATGCGGCCCATGGCGGCCTCGGCCAGGCCCGCGTGCAGCTCGCCCTTGGCCACCCGTCGCTCGAGGAAGCCGCCGATCCGGTCGCGCGCCCGCTCGTACGCCCCGGAAACCGGGTCGAGCAGCGCCACCTCCAGGCCGGCCTCGGCCGCGACCTGGGCAATCCCCGCCCCCATCGTCCCGGCGCCCAGGACCCCGATGCGCTGGATGTCCCTCAACGGCCGGTGAAGCGCGGGTCGCGCTTCTCGGCGAATGCGGCCACGCCCTCGGCGTGGTCCTCGGTCCGCCCGGCCAGCTCCTGGAGCTCGGCCTCCAGCTTCAGGCTGGCGGCCAGGTCGCCCTGCTCGGCCTGGTTGATGGACCGCTTGGCCATTCCGATGGCCGCCGTCGGCGCAGCGGCCAGGCGGCGAGCCACCTCGCGCACCCCATCCGCAAAATCGGTCGCCGGAAAGACGCGGTTGACGAGCCCCGCCTCCGCCGCGTCGGCGGCCGACATCGGTTCACCGCCGAACATCAGCTCCGCAGCCCGATGGCGGCCGAGCGTCCGGACCAGGGTCCGGGTCGAGCCGGTGTCGGGCACCAGGCCGATGCGGACGAAGGCCTGGATGAACCTGGCGTCCTCCGAGGCGTAGACCAGGTCGCAGGCCAGCGCGATGCTGACGCCGGCTCCGGCGGCGACCCCGTTGACGGCGGCGACCACCGGTTTGGGCAGCTCACGGAGGGCCGTGATGAGCGGGTTGTATTCATCGGTCAGGACGCGGCGGAACTGGCGTTCGCCGGTGCCGGCGCGCAGGTCGGCACCCGAGCAGAAGCCTCGACCCTCACCGGTGATGACCAGGCAGCGCACCGCGTCGTCGCGCCCTGCTCCCTTCACCGCGGCCAGCAGCTCGCGGCGCATGGTCGCGTTCAGCGCGTTGAGCGAGTCGGGGCGGTTGAGGGTGATGGTGCCGACGCCGTCGGCGAGGGTCCAGCGGATGGTCTCGGACGCAGGCTCGGTCACGAGACCGATTCTAGCCAGCCGCGCCGGCTAGCCTGCCGCGGTCCCCGCGTGGCGCTGGCGGAAGGTGCGGCCCTTGATCCGGTTGCCGCATACGGCCATGGTGCACCACGCCCCCGAATGGTTCCGGGAGTGGTCGTAGAACGCCCACTGGCATTCGTCGTTGCGGCACATCTTGAGCCGCTCCCAGGTGCCCCCGGTCATGGCGTCGTAGACCGTCCCCAGCAGTCGGGCCACGGCGGGCGCGATGCCCTTGCCGCCGTCCCCGTCCAGCCGCGCCCCGCCGTTGAGGCGCATCCGCAACGGGTAGCGGGCAGCAATCCGGTCCAGCCGTCGGCGCGCCTCCGATCCATTGGCATGCCCAGCATTGGCCGCCAGAACGTCGCGCAGGGACTCGCGGAGCTCGCGGGCGGCAGCCAGGTCGCGTTCGGTGACGCGGCGGCCGGAGGGCAGGAGGCCGCGCTCGACCATCCAGGCCGAGAGGTCCGCAGGCGTGGAGAAGCCCTCCCAGTCCGATTCCACGTCAAAGGTGTTCACGAACTGGCGAACCAGCTCCAGCTGACCCGGGGCCGGCGGACGCCGACCGGCGTCATCCGCCGCCGGCAGCGTCAATGGTGTCGCCAATCTTCCTCTCCAGGTGTCATCCAATCACCGGTGTAATTCGTTGACAGGTTAGGCTAACTGTCATACGATATACACAGGTTAGCACAAGCGTCAACCACAGCGAAGGTACACAGCAGAGGCACGAGCGATGTTCCAGATCGAGCACCTCACCGACTACCTGAACCGGATCGACGCTGAGCGCGACCGGATCGATCGACGCAACAGACTCTTGAGAGCGCTTCGTGGGTCGACCCCGCCCTTCAGCCAGGCCACCGAGCAGGAGCTGCGACGCGTGATGCGCGAACAGCTCCACGCACAGACCGAGGCCGCACGATGACCGTTCAGCGGCCCTTGAAGTCGGGGTCGCGCTTCTCCAGGAAGGCGGTCATGCCCTCCTTCTGGTCGTCAGACGCGAAGAGCAGGTAGAACAGCCGGCGCTCATGCGCCAGGCCATCGGTCAGGCTCATCTCGTAGGCGGCGTTGACCGATTCCTTGGCCAGCCGCAGGGCCAGCGGCGCCCGCTTCGCGATCTCCGCCGCCAGGGCCAGGGCATCCTCCACCAGCAGCTCGTCGGTCACGACTCGTGAGACGAGGCCGATGCGCTCCGCCTCCGCGGCCGTGATCGGCTCGCCGGTCAGGATCATCTCCATCGCCTTGCTCTTGCCAATGGCTCGCGGAAGGCGCTGGGTCCCGCCGGCGCCGGGCATGACACCGATCTTGATTTCGGGCTGACCGAAGCGGGCGCTCTCCGCGGCGATGATGATGTCCAGGGCCATGGCCAGCTCACAGCCACCGCCGAGGCACCAGCCCGCGACCGCCGCGATCACGGGCTTGGACACTTTGCGGACCCGATCCCACTGCGCGATGCGGTTGGTGCGCAGCATGTCGATCGGCGACGCGGCCGCCATCTCCCCGATGTCCGCGCCCGCCGCGAAAGCGCGCTCGTTGCCTGTCACCACGATGACCCGGATCGCGTCGTCGCGATCGAGGGCCTCGAGCGACTCGCACAGCGCGTCCATGGTCGGCTCGTTCAGGGCGTTCAGCTGCTTGGGCCGATTCAGTCGGACGAGGGCGACCCGGCGCGTCTCGTCGCGCTCGACCAGGACCAGCGGCTCGTCGCTCATGGCGTGCGCATCACGGGATCGACTCGAAGACCGAGGGGAGCTTGACCGCGCAGGCGCTGCAGTAATCGGCGTACGCGGATAGACCGGACTGGCCACAGTCGGGGCAGACCCGGCCGGCGCCGGACTGGAGTGCCCGGAGCGCCTCCACCCGAGGCGGGCGCTTTTCGTGGAATGCGGCCACCGCTTCGCGGGTCTCGTCGTCGGTGGAGTGCAGGGCCAGCCATTCCCGGGCGTGGGTCACGGTCTGGGCCCACACCAGGTCGCGCCACCAGTTGAGCTGGGTCTTCGTGTAGCGCAGCGCTTCCGGCAGCTTGCGGCGCAGGTTGGTGACCAGCCCGTCGACCGTGGCATCCAGTTCGCCGCGCGGCACCACCCGCGACACGAGCCCCCACTCCATGGCCTGCCCGGCGGGGATCGGCTCGCACAGCATCACGATCTCGCGCGCCCGCCGGTCGCCAACCAGCAGCGGCAGCCACTGGGTGGCACCACCCGCGGGCACCGAACCGTGTTCGGGTCCCACGTGCCGGATGTACGTGTCGTCGGCCATGACCGCCAGGTCGCACGCCATCTGGAGCTCGTTGCCACCCCCCACGCAGGCGCCGTTGATGCGAGCGATGGTCGGCTTGCCGATGCTCCGCAGCCGGTCATGCATCTCGATGAAGGCCCCCATCCAGCGCCAGTACTGCCCGCTGGTGGCGCCCATGGCGGCCTGCTCGTCGAGATCGGCCCCGGTGCAGAACGCCTTGTCGCCGGCGCCGGTGACCACGATCACGGATACCGATTCGTCCCACGCCGCCTGCTCGAAGGCGGCGCCCAGCTCGCGCAGGGTGCGGAAGTCGAACGCGTTCATGACCTGCGGCCGATCGATCGTCACCGTGGCCACCCCGCGCGCATCGTCGCGCGCGTATCGGATCCGTTCGAACCCCAGGCTGGCCGGGTCGGCGGCGACGGGGGCTTCCGGTTCGCTCATCGGGATCGGGCCGGCATCGGTCAGAGACCCGATTGGTCGTCCGCGACCAGCAGGGTCACCCCGGCACTCGCGAAGTTGCGGAGGTCCCTCCCGCTCTCGACCCCCGCCTCCGAGGCCAGGGCGGCGTCCAGGTCGGCCCGGGAGTCGAAGGCCATCTCGGCGATCAGGTAGAAGGCTGGCGGACGACCACCCACCCCATCGGCCCGGGTAAGGCGCAGGTCACGCAGCCCGGGATAGCGGCGGACGATGGGAGCGTGGGTGTCGCGGTAGTGGGCGTCGAACGCGGCCGGGTCCTCGGGGGGCGCGTAGAGGGCGACCAGGCGAACGGCCACGCGTCGGGGGCTACTGTTTGTTCTTGAAGTAGTCGGCGTTGATCTGGATGTAGTTGGTCCACTGCTCGGGGGTCGCGTCCTCGGCGAAGATGGCGGTCACCGGGCACTCCGGCTCGCACGCCCCGCAGTCGATGCACTCGTCGGGGTCGATGAAGAACATCGTGTCGTCATCGGTGGCGTGGATGCAGTCGACCGGGCAAACGTCGACGCAGGACCCGTCCTTGACCCCGATGCACGGCTCCGTGATGACATACGTCATACCCGACCGATGGTACACCGATGCCTTCGCATGTACCCACGGCCTCGGGGTACAGTCCGGCACATGCCGCTTCCCTGGTCGTTCGGCCACCCTCCGCTGATCGTGGCTGCGGCCACTCCGCTGACGGACGGCGGAACCACCCTGGACGAGGGAGCGATTGGACCGATGGTGGCCTTCCTCGAAGGCCACGGGGCGGATGGCGTCTTCTGCTGCGGGACCACTGGCGAGGGGATGCTCCTGTCGGTGGACGAGCGGCGTCAGGCTGCCGTGGTGTTCCGGGCCGCGGTGCGGGGCAAGCTTCTGGTCCACGCCGGAGCGCAGACCACCGCCGACACGACGGCCCTGGCCGCTCATGCCGCCTCGATCGGCGCCGACGGGGTGGCGGTCATTCCCCCGCCCTACTTTCCGCTCGATCCGGAGGCGTTGACGGAGCACCTGGTGGCCGCGGCGGCCGCCTGCGCCCCGCTCCCGTTTTTCATCTACGTCTTCACTCGACGCAGCGGGTACCCGCTGCCCACGGAAGTCATCCGCCGCGTCGGCGAGCGAGCCGGCAACCTGGTCGGGCTGAAAGTGTCGGAGTCACCGTTCAGTGACGTGGCGCCATACCTGGAGCTGGGCCTCCCCGTGCTGGTCGGCTCCGAGCCGTTGATTGTCGATGCCCTGGGAGCCGGGGCGGTAGGCACCGTGAGCGGGCTGGCGGCCGCCTTCCCCGACGTGGTGCGCTTGGTGCTCGACGACCCGAGCTCCATCGGCGCGTCGCGGCTGGATGCCCTGCGGGGCGCCATGGAGGCGCAGCCGTTCATCCCATCGGTGAAGCACGCCCTTGCGCGGCGCGGTGTCCCGGTCGGCGCTGGGATGCGACGCCCACTCCGTCCGCTGACCGACGAGCAGGCGCATCGGCTGGACGCCGCGCTGGCCGAGCTGGAGGGGTCCGCCGTCGGAGTCTAGCCAGTCGCGATCTCGGCGGCCGCGGCGGCCGCCCGCAACCGGGCGTAACCCGGCTTGATCTGCTCGTTGATGACCCGGATTCGGCCGTCGAAGGGCAGGAACGCGCTCTTGATGGCGTTCAGGGTCAGCCACTCCATGTCGTCCAGGCCGATCCCGAACGTCCGGGCCAGCACGGCGAACTCATCGGTCAGGGAGATGCCGCTCATGAGGCGGTTGTCCGTATTGACGGTAACCCGGAAGCGGAGCCGGCGCAGGAGGTCGAACGGATGCTCCGCGATCGAGCGCACCGCACCGGTATGGACGTTGGAGCTCGGGCACATCTCGAGCGGGACGCGGGTGTCGCGAACGTAGGCCGCCAGGCGACCCAATGACACCCGGCCATCCGGGTGGACCGTGATGTCGTCCACGATCCGGACCCCGTGCCCCAGCCGCTCCGCGCCGCACCACTGCAGCGCCTCCCAGATCGACGGCAGGCCGAATGCCTCCCCGGCGTGGAGCGTGAAGTGGAAGTTCTCGTGGGCGATGAGCTGGAACGCGTCCAGGTAACGGGTGGGCGGGTAGCCCGCCTCCGGGCCGGCCATGTCGAAACCCAACACGCCGTCGTCGCGGTGGCGGACCGCCAGTTCGGCGATCTCCACCGAGCGGGCCGCCTGGCGCATGGCGCTGATCAGAAGACCCGTCGTGATGGGGCGTCCCTCGGCCCCTCTCCGGAATCCCGCCAGGACCGCGATCACCACCTCGTCCAGGGTCATGCCCCCCTGGAGGTGCTGCTCCGGCGCGAAGCGGACCTCCGCGTACACCACCCCATCGGCCGCCAGGTCCTCGATGCACTCGGCCGCGACCCGCTCGAGGGCTTCGGGTGTCTGCATGACGCCGACGGTGTGGACGAATCCCTCGAGGTAGTGCTCGAGGCTGGTGCCGTCCGCGCCGCGACGGAACCAGGTCGCCAGCGCGTCGGGGTCGGTGGTCGGGAGGTCGCGGTACCCGGTCTCGGCCGCCAGCTCGATGACGGTCCGCGGCCGCAGACC
>DASWJA010000181.1:0-9674 GCA_036397375.1 Candidatus Limnocylindria bacterium | reverse complement strand
CAGTACCGGTTCCTCCAGGCGGTCGTCCGCGAGGTCGCCTACGAATCGCTGGCCAAGAAGGACCGCCGGTCCAAGCACCTGGCCGCGGCGCGCCACCTGGAATCGCTCGGCGACGAAGAGCTGGCTGGGGTTCTGGCCAGCCACTACGTCGAGGCCTGCCGGGCCACGCCTGCGGGTCCTGAGGCCGACGCGCTGGGAGCCCAGGCTCGGATCGCCCTCCGCGGAGCCGCCGAACGGGCAGCCACGCTCCATTCCCATGCCAGTGCGGTCCACTACCTCGAGGACGCGCTGACCGTCACCGACGATCCCGGTGAGCAGGCTGCGCTCCATGAGCGCGCTGCACATTCGGCGTACCTCTTCAATGTACACAAGGCCATTGGTCATGCCGAGCAGGCGGTCGCGCTGTACGGGCAAGCCGCTGACGCCGAGGGTGCGCTCAGAGCGACCGTGGTGGCGGCTCACGCACACCTCTCGCTCGGCCACGGCACGGACGCCGTCAACGCCCTGGAGGGCATCTTGGCGGCTACCCCGGAGGATGCGACCGACTGGGCCGAGGCCATGGGCGAGCTGGCCCGCGCCTACATGCTGACGGCACGCGACGAGGAGGCGGTGGCCACGGCGGACCGGGCCCTGGCGGCCATCGGTCCTCGGCGCCTGCCCCGGATTACCGCAGACATCCTTGTCACGAGGGGGACCGCCCTCCAGGCGCGGCCCGACGAAGCGGAGGCCATCCTCCGCGGCGCCGTGGCCTTGGCGGAACGCGCAGGCCACCTCCCTACGATCATGCGGGCTCGGAATAACCTGATGTCCATCCTGGCGGGTGAGGTCCCCCTGAACGGGCAGACGCGGTATCTCGCCGAGTCAGCCGATGTTGCCCGCCGGGGCGGCGACTCCCACATGCTCGGGCAGATGCTCTTGTCGCTGGTCGACACCGCCACGGAGGCCGGAACCTGGTCCGACGCGGACGCGGCCCTTGCGGAACTCGCGAGCATGGATCTCGACTCGTTCCGCATGACCTGGTACCTCCTGGACACTGGCATCTTCCACGCGTTCCGGGGTGAGCGATCCGAGGCGGAGGCGAACTTCGCGAAGGCCGAGGAGCTGGTCCGCGGTGTTGACACCTTCCACGCCATCAGCAAGGCGGCGATCGATGCGCTGTCCCTCGTCGGGATGGGCGAGCTGGCGCGAGCGGCCGAGATGGCGATGCCGGCGGCCATGGCAGAGAATCCGGATCACAGGCCTCCCATCATCGCCGCCACCGCCATCGGTGCCCTTGAGCCCTCTCGGGCCCATGAACTGACGGCGGCCCTGGACGCCCGCCCGCAGACCTTGGCTGTGGCTGCCGCACGCGAGCAGATCGTCGCCCTCATGGCCGTGGCGGAGGCTCGTTGGGACGACGCCCGCGCGGCGTACCGCAGCGCGCTGGAACACTACGACGCCCTGGGCATGGGGTTCTGGAAGGCACTGGCCGGGCTCCAGTTCGACGCCTACCTCGGGCCGCGCTTCGAGGACGCGCGCCAGGGCGGCGTGGGCGCGGAGGCCCTGTTCGCGGCCAACGGCGCCGCCGGCTTCGTGGACCGCTACCGGGCGGCCTTCAAGGGAACCTCCGCCCCGCCCCTGCCGGCGGCCGGATCCGCGCCCAGGAAGGCGGCGGTCCCGGTCGACGCGGAGCAGCCGGCCTGACGCTCCCCGGGGGGAGTCGAGACGCCTAGTCCACGCAAGCTGCCCGCGTGTCGCCCGGTGACACCTAACGGCCACGCAGCGTCCCTCCTAAGCCCAAAACGGCCGCTTCGGCGGCCGTTTGTGCGCTCCCGCGTCCTATCGGGGCAACGCAGGAGAGTCAGGTTGGCCGCTATGGGTCAGGAGCAGGCACAAATCCCATCGGGGCCTGTAATCCCCAGCCCGTTTCTGCGTTTTGTGGATGTTCATTCGGGCGGCTGCGGCCGATGCAGGACCCGGCCGTGGCCGCCCAGCACTCATCCACCCAGATCAGGGAGAACAGACATGAGCCAGGTTTCGGACCGGGGACGACCCACCATCACCACCCGCCTCGGCGTTTCGTTGCCGAGCGCAGTCGGGGCGCTCCTGTTCGCCGGGGCGCTCGCGTTTGGGTCGGGCATGGTCGACGCCATCGCGCCGCTCCAGGGCGGAAATGCGCCTGCCCAGAACGAGTCCAACGACAAGCCGAACGACGACACTGGCCAAAACGGCCAGGGTGGCGCCGATAACAAGCCGGCTGCGATCGACGAAGAGGACAGGCAGGAGCCGGACCACGGCCGGCCCGACAAGACTCCGGTCCCCGAGCCGACCCCCAAGCCCCAGCCGGTCGAGACGCCCAAGCCCCTGCCCCCGCCCGCGCCGCCGGCCACCGTGACCGGCCTGGCGCTGAACCTCCAGACGGGCGACGGCAAGGTCAAGCTCGCCTGGTCGACGTTCGAGGGTGACGGGTTCGCCTACTACAAGCTCGTGCGCTCGTCGGATGCCGATGTCACCTGGCCACTCGGCGCTGGCGACACGCTGGTCGCCGCCGTCAGCGACCGCTGGGGCACGCTGGTGAAGGACTTCCCGCCGTGCAACACGAACTGGTACTACCGCGTCTTCGCCGTCATGAGCGGTGAGAGCGGGTACGCCACCCTGGCCGCCAGCAACGTGGGCAGCGCCTTCGTCGAGTGTGTCGTGAAGCCAACCCCGCCCCCGGTCTACACGATGGGCTTCGCCGCCGAGGTCATCGACGGCCAGGTCCACCTGACCTGGGAGCAGTGCTCCTCCGACGGGTTCGCGGCTTACAAGGTCGTGCGGTCGCAGACCAACACCGACCCCAAGTACCCCCTCAACGAGGGCACGGAGCTGATCGCCGCCATCGGTGACCCGAACGTGACCAGCCTGGTCGACGGCAACGTGTCGTCCGGACAGACCTGGCACTACCGGGTGCTGAGCATGGCCAACGACGGGTCGGGCTGGTACTCGCTCGGCATGACGCCGGTGCTGACGGTGATGATCCCGTAGCCGGAGGACCGATGTTGACGAGGCGGGGCTACGCATGGGGACTGGGTCATCGGTACCCAGTAGTACCCGAGGGCGATGGCCCCGCCCCGGACTTCCGTCCACGATGCGGCGACGCATGGACCCTGACCGACGTGCCCCTAGCCGATTGCCCAACGAGCTCGAGCGCGAGCTCGTGGCACGGGCTGCCGGACGGCCGCCGGACACCGCCGCCTTCGTGGAGCTCTACGACTTCTACCTCCCCCGAATCTATGGATTCATCTACCGACGGATTGGAGAGCGCAGCGTGGCCGAGGATCTGACTGCCACCGCCTTCGAGAAGGGCCTCGAGGCGCTGCGCCGTGGCACGTTCCGCAACGAGACGTTCGGCGGCTGGCTCTATCGCGTGGCGGCCAACGCCAGCGTCGATCACGTGCGGCGTTCCTCGCGCCTGATGGCCCTGGACGGGACGGCCAACGGCCGGCCGGCATGGATCGACCGCGCCGACGAGCCGTCCGCCGCTGAGGCATGGGCCGCGGCCCTCGAGCGTGATGAGCTGCAGCGGGCTCTCGCCCAGCTGCCGGAGCGGCATCGGCGCGTGCTGACCCTGCGCTACTACGACGACCTTGACCCCTCCGAAGCCAGCGCGGTGCTCGGGGTTTCCCCCGGGACGTTCGCGGTGCGCCTCCACCGCGCCCTGGCGGCTCTTCGGGGTGTGCTGTTGACGGAGCAGACCGATGTCGCCTAAGGACCGCAACCGCTTCGACGAACGCGGGTTTGACGACCGAGGGTTCTCCGACCGCGGCGTGGACCGAGGCTTCGAGGAACGCAACCTTGCCTCGGATCGCGGCTTCTCGGACCGCGGCTTCTCCGACCGCGGGTTCTCCGACCGAGGGCTCTCCGACCGCGGCCTGGAGCAGCAGCTGACCGATGCTGGGCATCAGGCCCGCCTGTCGGCCGGCGGTGAACGCCCCAATCCGCTCTTCGCCGCCGAGCTGCGCGAGCGCCTGGTCGCCAGGCTCGAGACCGAGCGAGCGCCGATGTGGCCGTTCGGCCTGGGGCAGCGTCTGGCCCGCGTGGTGCCGGTGTCGGTTGCCGCTCTGCTGTTCGCGGTGGCGGTGGTCGGTGCCACGCAGCTGAACCTCGGCGCACCGGACGCCTCGGAGCCCCCGACGGCGGCGACCCGCGAGCCGGATCCCACCGACGGTCCGGCGCCGACCTGGTTCCCCGACTCCTCGGACGAGGCTGACCACATCGTGCCGGTCGTCACGCCTCCGCCGACCGCGGATCCGACCCCCACGCCGGCCACGGATCCCACGCCGCCGCCGCCTCCGCCGCCGCCGCCCACCTCAACACCTCCACCACCCGGACCGGCCGCCCTTTCCCTGTCGCTGAAACCGTGCGACGGCGGCGTCGTCATCCAGTGGTCGAAGTACCAGGGCGTCGACTTCAACCACTACACCACCCTGCGCAACACCGTGAACAACATCCCGCTGGCGTACCCGCCCCAGGGTGGCGCGGTGGACTTCGGGGGGACCTACGCCACCGACCGCTTCGTCCTGTCGGCCGTCGACGCGATCGGGGCTCCGGGAACCACCTACTACTATCGGGCCATGGCCTTCGACGTAAACGACCAGGTCATCGCCGCGTCAGACATCGGTTCAGCTCAGGCCGGGCCGATGCTGAGCATGGGTGGTCTGGGCGTCGCGCCGGACGCGGGCGGAACGCAATTCACGTGGAACACCTACGGCGGGCCGGCCGGGTGCTTCAGCTACTACAAGATCGTTTGGTCCACGACGAACTCCGATCCAAGCTACCTGGACGGCGATCCGAACGTGTATCTCGTGCATGCCACCACAGACAAGACCGAGAGCACGACCGTTTCCCCGTGGTGGCCTACGACTGGGATCTACTACGTGCGGATCCAGGCGCTGCGCTTCACCGATCTTGGCGCCTTCGTAGCCGCCCAGTCAGACGTCACCACCTACGTGGTCCCCTAGGGCCACATATCGCGGGCACCCCGCCAACGAACTCGTCGCTTCGCGCATATATTGACAATGATCTATATACTACGGCTGTGAAAGCCACCGATCCCGACGTAGAGCTCCTCCAGGCAATCGCCGACCCGGTGCGGCTGTCGATCCTCCGACAGCTCGCCTCCTCCCCCGGATCGGTGTGCGCGTGCGACTTCACCGAGTGCTGCCCCGTCAGCCAGCCGACCGTCAGTCACCATCTGAAGGTGCTCCGCGAAGCCGGCGTCGTGACCACCGAACGGCGCGGCACCTACATCTACTACGAGCTCGCGCCCGATTTCGCCCGCCGCTGGGCGGGGATCGGCACCTCCCTGGCAGGCCTCGTCCCGCTCGCGTAACCAAGGACCCCGAAGGAGAACCGATGACCAACCAGATCCACGAGATGGTCCGTGACCATTACGCCAAGGCTGCCCTGGAGGTGCTCGATCAGGACATCACCTGCGGGGGAGCGTGCTGCGGCGACAGCTGCTGCGGCGCGACCGCCGGTGTGGCGTTCTACTCGGACCTCGAGCGGGCGGACGTGCCAGATGCGGCGGTGCTCGCCTCTCTCGGCTGCGGAAACCCCATCGCGGTCGCCGACCTCAACCCCGGGGAGCGGGTCCTGGACCTGGGCTCGGGCGGCGGGATCGACGTCCTGCTGTCGGCCAAGCGGGTCGGCCCCACCGGTCGCGCGTTCGGCCTGGACATGACCGATGAGATGCTGGCCCTGGCCCAGCGCAACGCGGCCGAAGCGGGCGCCACCAACGTCGAGTTCCTGAAGGGCCACATCGAGGCCATCCCGCTGCCCGCCGCCTCGATCGACGTCGTGATCAGCAACTGCGTAGTCAACCTGGCGGCCGACAAGCCGGCCGTCTTCCGGGAAGTGGCCCGCGTCCTGCGCCCCGGCGGCCGGATCGGCATCACCGACATCGTGGCCGACGACTCGCTCACCCCGGAGGAGCGTGCGGAACGTGGGACCTACGCCGGCTGCATCGCCGGCGCGCTGTCCGTTTCCGAGTTCGCCGATGGGCTGCGCGAGGTAGGCCTGACAGATGTCTCGGTCACGCCCACCCACGACGCGGCCCCGGGCATGTACAGCGCCATCGTCCGCGCCACCAAGCCCGCGATGGGGACCCTCCTCGGCTAGACCGGCGGCCTCGTGGCGTTGGGCTCGACGCGGAGGCGGCGTTCAATCCCCTCGGCCTCCATGAGCTCGTCGGAACGTGCCGCTCCCTCGGGGAGTGCCCGGATCGCGCGCACCACCCACCACGGCGCCCCGTCTCGGCGGGCCCAATCGGCCGACCGGCGTGCCGACTCAGCGGGATCCGCGCCACGGTCACACCGCGACAGCCAGGCCTGCATGAGGCCGAGCGAAGCCTCCGTCACCCGGGTTGGCGCGCTTCCACCCGGTGCCCGCCAGGATGCCTCGATCCGCTCGAGCGCATCGGTCACGCGATCGAATTCCCCGTCCTTGAGCCATTCCCGGATCGTGATCTCCACCGCGGCGATGTACTCGATGTTGCTGTAGGCCTCCGCGGCCAGGGTCTCGACGCTGATCGGGCGCTCCCACGCCGGCTCGAGGCCAACGGTGGCCAGCATGCGATCCATTGCCGAGTTGTGGACCTCGCCATAGGCGGATGGCGGCTCTGGGAACGCTGATCGGTTCGCGCCGAACCAGGCCGCGAAACGGGCCAACGGCCCTCGATCTCGGCGGGCCTCCAGGATCGGGCCCAGCGAGATCCAGGTCCGATACCCGGGCCGGATGTAGATATTCCGCTCCGCGATCTCGACGTTCTCGAGTCCCAGCGCCAGCGCCTCGTCCCACTCGCCGAGTCCGAACAGCGCGACGACGACGAGGCAGCGAGCCATGCACGCGGGCTCCGTCAGGCCGTGGGTGGTTGCCAGTTCGAGGCCGGCCCGGTGCACCTCGAGAGCGTCCCGGGCCGACACGTCCGGATCGTTGCCCACCCGCATGTTCAGCGCCCGGACGGCCACGCTCCACATGCCCGCGGACCGGGCCAGGCGCTCGACCTCCTGCCACTCCTCGACGACGTCGAATAGGGCCTCGGTGCGAACCGATGCCCGTCGGCCGCGCACCTCCACCTCGAGCCGCGGGTCGCCGCCGCGCACGAGATCCAGCGCCCGCTCGGCCTCCTCGACCGTTCCCTCACGGTCTCCCTGGGCCACGTTCGCCCAGGCGTGGAGGGCGAGGAGTCGGCCGACCAGCGCGTCTTCCGGCTGACCGATGTCGGCGAGTGTTTCGGCCACCAGGTCGCGCGCTTCGATGAAGCGGATCTGCTCGATCATGGCGTCGCCCAGGGCGGCGGTCGCGTCGCCATATCCGGCCCGGGCAGCCGTGTCGGAGGGCGCAGCGTGATACGCGGCCCGGAAGACTTCGAGGGCGGCCTGGATCTCATCCATCCCCGCCCCCATGTCGCCGGACGAGGCCATGAGCTCACCACGTCGGAGACGGAGCCGCGCCTCTTCGCGCTCGTCGCCGGTGGTCAGCGCCACGGCTCGAGCCAGCAGCCCGATGGCCGCCTCGTGGGCCGCGACCCCCAGGGCTGCCTCGGACGCCCGCTCCAGCCAGGATCGGGCGGCATCGGTCAGGCGGGTGCGATCGTCGGGGTCGGCGCCCACCGCCGGTAGGGCAGCCAGGGCCGATTCGTAGTGGGAGGCAATCGGCTCGGCGACCCGGGCCACATCGGTCCCCGCGGTCTGCTCCAGCCAGGTGGCCAGGGCGAGGTGGAGACGGCCGCGCTCGGCGCGGGAGAGGCTGGCGTAGCCTGCGTCGCGGAGGAGGGCGTGGCGGTAGGCATATATCTCGTCCCCCGCCAGATCCGACTCGGGTCCGCGGAGGAACGCTCGCTGCCGGAGACGGCCCAACCCCTCGGCCGGGTCGGGCACCTCGAGCGGCTCGAGCGCGCGCACCGCGAACCGGCGCCCGGCCACTGACGCTCGACGCGCCAGCAGTCGGGCGGGCGCTGGCAGGTCGTCCAGCTGGGCGGCGTAGATGGCCTGGACCGTCGCCGGCAGGGGAACCGCCTCGGGTGCCAACGCCAACCGCCAGCCATCGCCGTCCGGCCCCGCGGCCACCAGCGTGCCGCTGCTGATCCAGCTCCGCAGCAGCTCCTCGATGAACAGCGGGTTGCCGTCCGACCGCTCAGCCACGGCCGACACCAATTCGTCGGGCAGGGCGTCGCCGACCAGGGCGCGGATGAGCTCGCCGGCCTCGAGCGCCGGCAACGGCGGCAGCTCGAGGACCATTGTGCCCTCGGCCAGGTGGTCCAGGACCGACGGTCGGGCGGTGGCGATCACCACCCGCCCGCCCCGGCTGGGCCACGTCCCGGCCAGCGCCAGGAACGCAAGGAGGTCGCCGCCGGCCCAGTGGATGTCTTCGACCTGCCAGGTGCTCAGCTGCTCCCTGGCGAGGGCGTCGAGGGCTTCGAGCCAGGCCCCGAGTCGGGCATCACGATCGGCAGCCGTGGAGAGGGCGGAATGGACCGATGGAGCTGCCACGGGCGGCCAGAGCGTATCGATCACTTCGCTCGCCACCACCTCGATCCGCCCCGGGCTGGCCCCGGCCGCGGCCAGCGCGGCAGCGAGGGCGTCTGGGGCTGCCTCCCGTGTGGCCGCGCCAACGCCACGCAGTGCCCCCAGCAGGAGCTGGCTGACCGGCTCGGCTGGTCCGAGGACGTCGGCCCGCACCCGGGCCCGCAGGACCAGCGCTCCAGCGCTCTCGGCCCGGTTGGCGAATTCGGCCAACAGCCGGCTCTTGCCGACGCCCGGGGGAGCGACGATCACTTCGATCCTCGCGGCTCGCTGTTCGCCGGCGTCCCGCAACGCTGCCTCGAGTCGCTCCAACTCTGCTGCCCGTCCCAGCAGGGGAGCGCGCAGCGCACCAAGTGCGTCTTCCCGAGATCGTTCCGGGCGCAGCTCGACGGCTCGCCAGGCAGGGACCGGTTCCGCCTTTCCCTTCAGACTCAGTGCGCCCATCGGTTCGAACTCGACCGCCTCGGCAGCGCTCAGGCTCGTCAGCTCGCCGACCAGCACCGTCCCCGGCTCGGCCGCCGCCTGGAAGCGGGCCGCCAGGTTGACCGTGTCGCCGGTCACCCGCCCGGCATCGGGCCCGCTCTCGGCGGAGACCACCTCACCGGTGTTGATGCCCACCCGCAAGCGCAGACCGGCATCGGTCTCCGCCTCGGTGGGGGAGTCCAGGCCGAGCCGGACGCCGAGCAGCTCGACTGCTCCGACCAGCGCCAATCCGGCGCGGATAGCCCGCTCCGCGTCGTCGTCACGCGCCCGCGGGATGCCGAACACGGCCATAGCCGCGTCGCCGATGAACTTCTCGAGCTGCCCGCCGTGCCGGGCCACCGTCTCGCGGACTGTCGCGAAATACGCGTCCTGGACGGTCGCCACGTCCTCCGGATCGAGCCGCTCAGACAGGGACGTGAAGCCGACCAGGTCGGCGAACAGGACGCTGACGATCCGCCGCTCGAACGACGGCTCTTCGGGCACGGCGCCGACTCTACCCGAGCCGGCGCGCCTGGACTGCTACCGGCGGTACGTCCCGGTCAGCTTCGCCTCGGCGAGGACCTTGCCGTACATGTCGGCCCGGATCTGGGTCGCCGCGAGCTCCGGTCCAAGCACCAATGGCTCGGCCAGCGCATACACGGTGAA
>DASWJA010000180.1:0-5975 GCA_036397375.1 Candidatus Limnocylindria bacterium | reverse complement strand
GCAGCAACAGATCCCGGTACACGGCCGGGCGGTGGTACACCACCTGATGCTCGCGTACGGCCCACGCCACCTGGTGACGCTCAGCCCACTCCCTCCCGAACCCCAGTGCCTCAGCGTGGTCGACCGCCACCTGCTCCGCGTAGTTCAGATAGACGGCGTTGTTGACGTGCCCGTTGGAGTCCAGCTCGAAGGTCCGGACCCGCCACTCCTCCGAATGCTCCAGCCGATCCACGCTCACGCCGGTCAGGATACCGATCCGCCGGCGACCCGGAACGGCGGGCCGTGGCCCGGGACCACGATGTCGGCCAGGGCCAGGACGCGGGCCCGGCTCGCGTCCAGCGCCGCCTGGTCATCGGCCAGGGGATCGATCTCCGGCGTCCGGTCCGCGTGCCACCACAGGTGGGTGCAGGCCACCACCCCGTCATCGGTCTCGACCAGCAGCGTCGCGTCCTCGTTGGTGTGGCCCGGCGTCAGGATCAGCGACGCGTGCAGGGACAGGCGATGGCCGTCGCCCTGGTGATCGGTCCAGTCAGTTCCGCGATACGTGGCCCAGAAGTCGACCACCGCCGCGTTCGGGAACAGGGCGGCATTGACCGCGTGGTCCGGGTGGTGGTGGGTCAGGAAGACATCGGTCACGTCTTCCGGGGCGAGGCCGTGGTCCCGTAACGGCCCGAGGATCTGCTCTCGATCGGCCACCATCCCGGGGTCGATCACGATCCGGGCGTCCCCGTCCAGGACCAGGCTCACCGTGGCCCCGACGCCTCGCTCGTCGACGTATCCCGTATGCAGAACATGAAAGGTGGCGGCCACGCCCGCAGGCTACCCGACCGGACTATGCCGTTTCTTCGGTGGGCTCCTTCATGTAGTACTCGGTGAACTCCGAGCAGCGGCCGTCATCGGTCAGGGATACGAGCCAGATGTTGTGATAGACCCGGGCCGGGGCGCGGGCGGTGGCCCGGTAGCGTGTCACGCAGCGGGCCACGCCGAGGTCGCCGTTGACGGCCAGGGGCTCGTATTCGAGGGTCCAGTCGTCCGGATCGTCGGGCTGCTCGAGCCAGGCCTGGACGATCTCGTCGGCGCCATTCGCACCGTCGGCGGGCTCCTCCCAGGGGTGCCAGCGGTAGACCGCATCGTCGGTGAACAGCGCCCGAATCTGGGCCGCGTCGTTGTTGCGCCACGCCTGCTCGTATCGGTCCAGCCAGTCCGCCAGCGCCGCCACGGTCGTCATGCAACTCAGTATGAACCTGTGATCCGCGAGCGGCCAGACCGATGAAAACCCGCGAGCAGGTCGTGGCCGGGATGCCGCGATCCCGTCGGCCCGCCCAGGTCAGCGCTTCGCCTTCTCCTTGGGCGGCATCTGGAGCACATGCGCCAGCGCCCGCTCCAGCCACGGCTGGAGGGCGTCGGGGTTCGCGACCATCTCTGGAGGGAAGGCGAGGTAACCGCGCATGGGCCTGCCGGGCATGGGCTCGAACCGCGTGCCGCCCAGCATCGCCAGCTCCGCGAGGCCCGCATCGGGTAGACGGACGATCCAATGCTCTTCGTGGAGGCTGGTGACCAGGTGGCCGTTGGCGAAGGCCGCCGGGTAGCCGAACATCTGGCGAGGTTCGAGCTGTGGGAGCGCCGCGATAGCCTCCTCGAAGCTCTTCACGAGCTCGGCGGTGGACTTGTTCCAGCCGCCGGGACGGTGCGGGTCCATGTCGCGGGGAGGTTATCAGCGCCGGGTTCGACATGTGGAGAACCTGTGGATGAGTGCGCAATTAGGCTGGAAAGTGGTGGATAACCCCTATTGTGGTGATGTTTGGTGGGGGCCTATGATTCTCGAGTCCCGAAGGGGCAGCACGATCCGGGTCTGAGATTGCATCAAGGTCCTGGTGACGGCTCCGGAGATTGCATCAAAGGGTCGGGTGCCGTTCCTTCGGGACATTACGTTGTGTCCGGAATCCGGCGCACCTCGAGGCGCTCCACCTGGTCGGGGTCGGTGAGCACCGCGACGGCCTCATATCCCTCCTCCCCGAGGTTCGGCAACGACGCCCGCAGGAAGCGATCCTGTCTGCGAACCGCGGAGGGCGGGACACGTCGGTCGGTCCGGGCGCCGTTGCGGGCCAGGCTGATCTCCAGCGGGAGGGCCAGCACCAAGGCGACCGTCGGGCGGCCATGACGAGCAGCCCCGGCCAGGAGCCGGCGGCGGGCCCATCCCTGGACGTTGGTCGCGTCAATCACGGTCAGCTCGCCGGCCGCCATCCGGCGCTCAAGGCTGGCGTGCAGGCGGCCGAACGCCTCGTCAGTCACCGACTGGTCGCCCGCGTCACCCGAGACGGCCCCGCGGTAATCGTCCGAGGCGAGCACCTCGGCCGAGGAGAAGTGTCGGGCCGCCAAGGTCGACTTCCCGCTCCCCGCCGCGCCGATCAATACGACCAGCGCCTCCGGCGGCAGGTCGAGGACCGTCACCCGATGGGCGCCATAAGCTCGGCCCCGTCGTTACGAACGCTGTTCACGGCGGCCGAGACCGGGTAGGCGTCCAGGGGCTGGGACGGAAACGGGAACAGGAGCGCGCGCAGCTCGGCGGGCCGTGCGTCCTCCGCCAGCCACAGGTCCCAGTCGGCCGGATCCAGGATCACCGGCATCCGGTTGTGGATGGGCGAAACGAGGTCGTTGGGGGCGGTGGTCAGGATCGAGCACGTGTACAGCCGCTCCCCGGTGTCCGCGTCACGCCAGATGGCCCACACCCCGGCCAGGGCCAACGGCTCCCCATCCCGGCGCCGCACGGCGAATGGCTCGCGACGGCCATCCGCCCGGTGCCACTCGTAGAACGCGGCGGCCGGGACGATGAGGCGGCGCTTCGCGAACGATGTCCGGAAGGCCGGGGAGCGCTCCACCGTCTCGGCCCGCGCGTTGATCAGTCGTGCGGCCCCCTTCCGGTCATCCGCGTACCACGGGACCAGGCCCCACCGGAAAGGCTCGATGACCCGCTCCCCGTGGTGCTCGACCACGCCCGCCACCTCGTCGGTGGGCGCAACGTTGTACCGCTCGCCGGGGAGGTCGACTGTCGGCCGGGCCCGGAAGATGCGGGCCAGCTCCTCCGCGGAATGGGGCTGCGCGAATCGGCCGCACATCGATCAGTCGCGCTCCAGGCGGTAGCCCTCCGGCAGCGCGTCGCGTGCCGCCTTCAGCGCCGCCTCGAGGTCCGAGCCATCCGGCCCGCGGAGCGTCAACGGGATGCCGGGCGGAAGCACCGGGCCGCCCTCGCTCTCCCAGACGGCCTCCTCGGCCGGGATCGGCTCCGGCACGGCCGCAGCCCCCTCGCGCTCGGCGACGCCGGGTTGGGGTTGCGGTGGCTGCGCGACGGCGAGGTCCCGGCGCAACGCCAGACCGTGATACAGCCCAGCCACGAGGGCCACGACCAGGATGCCGGCCGGGGTGCTCAGCTCGCCGACCGCGTCCCCGCTCAACCCGGCGCCGAGCAGGAACCCGAAGAGCCGGTACAGGATCAGGGCCAGGCTGGACAGCCCGGCGATGACCGCGACGGCAAGCACGATGAGCAGCCCAGCCCGTCGGACCGTCGACGCCGCCTCGGCCTGGGGAAATGCTTGGTGTCGCCGCTCCATGGGCACCCACGCCCAGATCCAGACTGCCCCCCCGAGGATCGCCAGCGGGAGGTCGAGGGCCAATTCGCTGACGGGGCTGCTGAGCTCGGGATGCGCGCCGAGAGCCGCGTCAAGCGTGATCGTGATCAGGCGGGCGCTGCCCGCTGCCGCAAACGCGAGCCCGGTCAAGCCGACCGCCACGTGCTCCAGCCGCCACGCCAGCCCAGGCCGATCCGGATCGACCTCGACCGTGGACTCTCCCCGCAGGCTCCGCGCGTGGAACCACCACCCGCCGAAGGCGAACGGAAGGGCCGCGATCGCGCCGGTCGCCATGGCCGGGACGATCTGGTCCGGCGGTCGACCCGCGCCCAGCAGGGCCGCCAGCACCGGCTCGAGCGCGGCTGACGCGAGGGCGATGGTGCCGGTCACCCCGACCACGATCAGGGCCACCAGGTATCCAAGTCGGAGCCGTGCTGCCCGCTCGCTGGCGCCGCGCCAGCCGGGATCGGCTCGGAGGCGGCTGGCATACCACGCATGTCCAGCCCAGATCGCGGCTCCGACGATGGTCGGTCCGACTGAGCCGATCCATACGTACGGCTCGACCGTGTCGCCGACCGCGCTCCGGACCGCGGCATCCACCAGAGGGACCAGGCTCGTCAGAGACCACACCGCGCCGCCGAAGGCGGCCCCATACAGGTAGGCTCGCGGCAACCACACGGCCGCGCGGCGCAGCTCCCCGGCGGCCATGTCGCGTCGCCGCAGGAGCGCGTGGTACCCCCAGGCAGCGCCACCCACCACGGCAGTCGCGAGCGCCGCGCCGGCCGGAGAACCGGAATACGTGTCCGGGGTCGGGAAGAGGTCGGCCAACAGCCCGAAGACGAGGTCGCTGATCGCGAAGGCGGAGATGGCCATCAGGATGGCGAGGACCAACCCGAAGTACAGGGCCCGCAGGGCGGACTGACGTTCGGCGTCCGATGGATCGTGCTCGGGACGGATGCTGCGCTCGGCGAACCACCAGTGGAGGAGCCACACCGGGGTCCCAACCCCGACCAGGGCCAGCGCGCCGCTGAGCTGCTGGCTGGCGTCAAGCTGGCCTGACAGCACGTCCCCGCGCATGCCGAACGTTTCGAGCAGGACCCGGACCAGCGACTGGAGCCCGAACAGCACGAAGCCGAGCGACACCCCCGACAGGAGGTAGAGGTACAGCCGTCGAGCGGCTTGCATAGGTAAGGCCCTCTAGTCGACTGGAGCGGGTGCGGGAACGGGCGCGGGATCGAGATGGACCAGCGCCTGATCGATGCGCCAGACCTCATTTTCGCGCACCATGGGCGTCTCGGTGGGATACGAATATCGGTCGGTGGCCAACCCCCCGGAGAGGACCTCCACCGTCAGTTGTAGGGTCACGTGATCGCCGGTGCCTCGCGTGCCGTCATACAGGACCCGTCGCGAATCGCCGGCGTACATCCCGTAGTTGCGTACGGCTTGCTCGAATTCTTCGAGGCTCATCTGACGCTGCACGTCCGCCGAGAAGAACGCGTAGGCGGCCTCGTAGTCCTCGTCCTCGAACGCCTGCAGATACGCCTGCAGGGCGGCCTGGGGCGAGTCGGCCGGGAACTGGTCCGGATCCCGGGCGGCCGACAACCCCACCGCCACCACGGCCAGGATCGCCACCACCCCGATGCCCACCCCGATCGCGACCAGACCGCGCATCAGTTACACCACGTTCAATTCGCGGAGGGGCTGCCCCCGCGCGATACGCTCGTAGCCGAGCGGGGTCAGATCGATCGTCCGATACGCGCCGTGAATGATCAGCTCGGCCAGGCCGCGGCCGACGGCCGGCGCCTGCTGGAGCCCGTGCCCCGAGAAGCCGTTGGCGAACAGCAGGTTCTTCACCTCCGGGTGGGGACCGATGATCGCGTTGTGGTCGACGGTGTTGACTTCGTAATGGCCGGCCCACGCACGACGCATCTTGACCGCCTCGAAGTCGGGGACTCGGTGGGCCATGGCCGGCCAGACGCGGTCCTCCCAGGGGGCGAGGTCGACGGTCAGGTCGAGCGTGTCCGGATCCGGCTCCCCGTCGCGAGGCGAATAGCCGCCGATGTAGTGCGGGGCGTCGGGACGGAAATACACCCCGCTGGGGTCGATGACCAGCGGCACGTCGGGGATCTGGGTCCGGCACGAGAACGAGTAGACCATCCGCTTGCGTGGCACGACCGGGAGCTCCACGCCGGCAAAGCGGGCAACCGCCCCGGCCCGCGGACCGGCCGCGTTGACCAGCGTCCCGCATTCGATCAGCCGCCCGTCGGACAGCATGACTGCGTCCACCCGCCCGCCGAACGACAGGATCCCGGTCACCTCCCCGGTGAGGTACTTGACGCCTGACGCCCG
>DASWJA010000179.1:0-6720 GCA_036397375.1 Candidatus Limnocylindria bacterium | reverse complement strand
CGCGCCGCCCACCCGGAACATCTCCTTGGCCACCGCGTCGCTGCTCTCACCAAGGCCGCGAACGTAGAGTTCAATGGATTCGAAAAGGGGCGTGTCGATCCGCTCAAACCCGTACCGCGACGCCAGGTCGGCGGCGACCGCCTCGACGCGCTGCCAGGCGGCCCCATCCTCGGGCAGACGGTCCCGGGTGCCCCGTGGGGCGCGGAGGGCAGGCATGACCGCAGTCTACCGGCGGAGCGAACCGCTCTGGACGAAGGAGAAACCGAATATTGAGCAGTCGCAGCCAGATTGTCCCTCTCTGAGATGAAGGCAGCTCGCTGGTGCGTCTCCGTGCCGCGCGATCGGGCTGGCACTAGAGGCCATGTACATGCGGTTCCTCCGACTTCTCGTGATCCCACTCGTTGCACTGCTGGTATTGGCAACTGCAGCTGCCGCCACCGGGCCCGGTGGCAGCGTGGCGGGTTACTACACATACCTCGCGAACAACAATCCGGCGGCGCCTCGCACGCTGGCCGTCGCGAGCGGAGACTGGTTTGCGAACGCCACGTGGACCCGGATCGACACCGCGACTGGTGAGATCCTCCGTTCCGGTCAGGTGACCTGTCTGGTCATCGATGGTGACGATGCGTGGATGGCCGGCCCAGAGACCTACCGTGCCCCGGGTCTGGTTCAGGCGGCAGGGTCATTCCTGTACGTCCATGGCCCTAGGCCGGGATCGGCGGACGATTCCGCGGTCACCTGGTTCGGTGATCCGGGGCAGCCCCTCACCGAGATGCTGGGGTGGTGCCGGGACAAGGCGACCCACGTCCCGCTCTTCCCGCTCATTTCGGGCGACGTCGACGTCTTCCCGTGACGCGAACCTTGCGCTCGGACCTAGCTGTCGCCATCTGACGGCCCCACCGGGGAGGGGCAAGAGTTCCGCCCCTCCCCTACTGCAATGGCATCCCATGCATGCTTGCACGGCTCCGGATCCAACACCCAAGATGGACGCTCAGGCGACGATCTGTCGAACCAGGTCGCGACCGACGGGGGCGAGTCTTGGATCGCGAGTTGGTGGAGCGAGCGCAGCAGGGCGACGAGTCGGCCTTCGCTGCGCTGGCGGTGCGGATCGGTGATCGGATGTACGCGGTAGCCCACCACATCCTGCGCGACACGACGCGCGCTGAGGATGCCGCGCAACAGGCGCTCATCGACATCTGGCGCCACCTCCCCGAGCTCCAGGACCCAGACCGATTCCAGACGTGGGCGTACCGGATCGTGGTGCGGGCCGCCTACGCCGAGGCCAAACACCAGCGGCTCTGGACGCTGAAGGCGATGACCACCCCGACTGACCGGACCACGAGCCCCGACCATGCCGGCGAGGTGGCCGACCGGGACCAGCTGGAGCGCGGATTCGACCGACTTCCGCTAGATCACCGTGCAGTGGTCGTCCTGAAGCACTACGCGGGGCTCTCGAACGACGAGATTGCCGAGGCGCTGAACATCCCCGAAGGAACGGTGCGCTCCCGACTCCACTATTCCATCCGAACCATGCGGGCCGCGCTGGAGGCCGATGCCCGGCCCGGCACCGCGCGAGGCGCGACATGAACCCCGATCAGCGGATCGAACAGCAGGTCGAGGACTGGCTCGAAGACCAGGCCTGGCCCATGCCGCAGCACGTCCTTGAGTCCGCCCTGGAGGCCGTCTCGCGGACCACCCAGGTCGGTCGGAAGAATCGGCTCGGAGTTCCCTGGCTGAATCAGCGCTTCGTGGTGTTGGCGGTGGCAGCTGTGGTAGCGGTCCTCGCCGTCATCGCGGTCCCGCGGGCCTTGGAGAACCTGGAGAGGTTGTTCGGTCCGCAGCCAGGCATCGGCCCGGAGGCGTCAGAAGGCGGAGCGCTGATCTGGGACCCGGCGGCGGACTTCTTGGACTCCCCAAACCAAATGAATCCCAGCCCCGACTCGTATGGAAACGCGAATGTCTGGAGTTACATGCGCAGCGCCAACGCCACGCACAATCCGGCGCAGTACTTCTTACTACCGAATTTCCACGTTGTTTCCGCCAACGCCGACGAGTGGTACGAGCGTGACCTTGTGAACCTGCTTGTCGCCCACTCCCGTGCCGATAGCGTGGTGTCGATGCACCCATGGGGCGGTGGCCCGGCGACCGACTCCCGTCGTTTCGCGATTCTGGCGTGGACGAGTCCCATCGCTGGTGAGGTGTCGGTCATTGGGGCCGTGGAGGCCCAGGCGACGTGCGGGGCTCAGCCGGCGGATGGGCACACCTTTTCAATCGACCGCGGTGATCAGACGCTGGAATCGCTCCGCATTCATCTGGGAGAGGGCGCCGGTTTCGAGTTCAGGACGACAGTGGCGATTGGCGAATCGTTGTACTTCATTGTCGATCCGATGAATGACTCACGGTGCGACCTCGCCCTGCTCACCCTGGCCATTACCCATGAATAGCGGACCTCGATGCCGAAACGGCGCTCCGCGTCGGGTACCGTGTCGGGGTGGTCGGCGCTAGCGACCGGGTGAAGGCCGTCGTCCCCGCGCTGGGGTTGATCTTTCTGCTCGCAGTAGCTCTCGGGGTCCGCCTTACGGTCTTATCGCTTCCGGGCCATTTTGGTGACGTCTCGGTCATGGCGCGCTGGGCCGAGAACATGGTCCTGTATGGGCCGGGCCAGTTCTACGAGCACGACTCGTCCATCTATCCCGCCCTCCTGCCGTTTCTGTGGCTCGTCGGCCTGGTCTTCGACGGCGACCAGCTGTCGACCGCCATCAAGGGCCTCTCGATCCCGTTCGACCTCCTCATTGGGCTCACGCTGTTCGTCGTCGTGGGCCGCCGCACCGGATCCGGAGCGGGACTGCTGGCCGCCGGCTGCTGCCTGCTGAACCCGGCCTTGACCCTGGCGGGTCCGGTCTGGGGCCAGGTCGACGCCGCGGGCAGCCTGTTCTTCCTCCTCGCCCTGGTGGCGCTGTCTGCCAACCGCTTTGGCTGGGCGGGCGCACTGGCCGTCGTGGCCGGTCTCGCCAAACCTCAGTTCGGGCTGGTCGCGCTCCCCGTCCTGGTGGTCGCCGGCCAGCGGCTCTGGCAGCAGCGCGACGCCAGGCCGCTGGCCGCGGTCGTGGGCGGCGGGGCCGTCGCAGGCGGGGCCCTCGGCGCATTCCTCGGCCTGAGCCCGCTTCGCTGGCTGGAGCGCCTGTCAGGCACCGCAACCTTCCAGCCCGACACCTCGCTCAACGCCATCAACGTGTGGGGTGTCCTGGTCGGCTTCGAGATCGACGATGCCCCGTACGTCGGGATCGGCGCCCTGCTCCTCGTGATCGGGCTGGTCGCCTCGCTGGTACCGCTGCGTCGCGGGCACGACCTGGCGATCGTCCTGACGGTCGGGATGATGCTGGCCTTCGCCTTCTACTTCCTTCCCACCCGCGTCCACGAGCGATACCTGTTCCCGGCGTTGGTGGTGGCCGCGCCCCTGGCTGCGGTGGACGTGCGCAGTCTGGCGGCCTACGTGTCGCTGTCGATCGGCTTCACCGGCACCCTGCTGCGCGCCCTGGTGCTCACGACGTCCTTCTCGCTCCCGTCGGAATTGACGGCGCTCCTGACAACGGACTGGATGGTGTGGGTCCTGGCCATCCTGCTTGTCGGAGCGGCGCTGACCCTCGTCCGGCTGGGCCTGACAGGTGGTGCGGTAGCGCTGGACAGGCCGCCGCCAGCAGTGGCGGCTGGTGATGAACAGGGAAGGCGATGAGCCCCGACTAAGGCTTCCGGGTCAGCGGCGCTCGAAGATCCAGTCTGGTGACGGAGGACCTTCCTCAATGGGAGCCGCAGGTGGACATTCGAAGACGGTGACGTCCGATGTCAGGCTATCGCCGGTCACCTGGTAGTCCCAACTGAACGTGCCCCCCGGGCAAAACGAGCTGTCGTCGGGAAACGAGAAGATCAGCGTCGACCCGTCAGCTTCGTAGGTGCCGCTGAGTTCGCCGTTGCTCCAGGTGAAGGTGCCATCGTCGTTGAAGACGGCGGTAACCCCCGGCGGATCACCGGTGGTCGCGTACCACGTGCCCACCAGCTCCAGGTCGCTGGCACTCTCTGCGGTCGGAGTCGCAGCGCAGGCGGCGAGGAAAACTACTGCGCCAATCCAAGAAAGCCGCATGTGCAATCCCGTGGGCGTTCTCTGCAACGGAATTATTGGAGCCGGCAGCCAGCCCAGAGCTGGGCCTAGTGCTGCT
Source organism: Candidatus Limnocylindria bacterium (assembly GCA_036397375.1). Classification (GTDB taxonomy): domain Bacteria; phylum Chloroflexota; class Limnocylindria; order QHBO01; family QHBO01; genus DASTEQ01. The sequence continues at coordinate 2,506 of DASWJA010000179.1, read as the reverse complement.
CCCGGGTAACACCGGTCACGTCCCGCACACTCTCGATCCGGGCCAGGACCTTGGACAGCTGTTGAAGGGAGGTGACCTTCAGGGTGAGGGAGATCGTCGCCGTGCCGTCGGGGTTGGTACTCACCGAGGCGGCCACGATGTTCACCTTGTTCTCGGCCACGACATTCGTGATTTCGTTCAGCAGCCCGGGCCGGTCCAGACCCTCGATCCGGATCGTGATCGGGTAGGTCTGCTGGGCGACCACCTCCCACTCAACCTCGATCAGGCGCTCGATGTCCTTCTCGGACAGGACGCTGGGGCATGTGGCGCGATGGACGGTCACGCCCTTGCCGCGCGTGACGTAACCAGAGATCTCGTCGCCGGGGATCGGGCTGCAGCAGTTCGCGAAGCGGACGAGGAGGTCGCCCACCCCCTTGACCCGCACCCCGGCGGTGCTCGGCGCGGCCGGCGGGGCGACCTCGGGGAGGGTGATCTCGACGTCATCGTGGATGCCCAACCGGCTGACGACCGCTGCGGAGCTGACCGCGCCGTAGCCGATGGCGGCGTAGAAGTCGTCCAGCTCACGGAAATGGAGCTGACCGGCGATATCGGTGAGGCGGGCGTTGTCCACCGAGGCCAGCGTCTCGTGGGCCAGCCGGCGCAGCTCGCGGTCGAGCAGCTCGCGCCCCTGGGCGATGTTCTCGTCACGCTGCTGTCGCTTGAACCACTGCCGGATCTTTTCGCGGGCCTGGTTGGTCTGGACGATGGCCAGCCAGTCGCGAGATGGGCCGTGCGAGGCCTTGGTGGTCACGATCTCCACGATGTCGCCGTTGCGCAGGCGGTAGTCGAGGGGCACGAGCCGGTTGTTCACCTTGGCCCCGATGGTGCGATGCCCGACATCGGTATGGATCCGATAGGCGAAGTCGAGCGGAGTGGCGCCCGCGGGCAGGTCCTTCACGTCGCCCTTGGGGGTGAACACGAAGACCTGGTCCTGGAAGACGTCGAGCTTGAGGCCCTCCACGAACTCGGTGGCGTCGGCGACCTCGCGCTGCCACTCCATGAGCTGGCGGACCCAGGCCAGCTTCTCGTCATAGCGCCGGTCGGCGCGGCTGCCCTCCTTGTAGCGCCAGTGGGCGGCGATCCCGGCCTCGGCCACCTCGTGCATCTGGCGGGTCCGGATCTGCACCTCGAGCGGTTTGGCATCGGGGCCGATGACCGCGGTATGGAGCGATTGGTACAGGTTGGCCTTGGGCATCGCGATGTAGTCGTCGAACTGGCCCGGGATCGGGCGCCAGATGGCATGCACCACGCCCAGCGCGCCGTAGGTGTCCTTCACATCGTCGACCAGGACCCGGATGGCGTGGAGGTCGTAGATCTCGTGGAACTCGGCCCCCTTGCGCTCCATCTTCTTGACGATGCTGTAGATGTGCTTGGGGCGGCCGCTGATCTCGGCCTGGATGCCCACCGCCCCCAGCTCCTTGCGGAGGATGGTGATCGAGCGGTTGATGAACGTCTCGCGCGTCTTGCGACTGTCGGCCAGCATCCCCGCCAGCCGGGCATAGGTGTCCGGGTCGAGGACCTTGAACGACAGGTCCTCCAGCTCCCATTTGACCTGCCACATCCCGAGCCGATGGGCGAGCGGGGCATAGATCTCCATGGTCTGGCGCGCGATCCGCTCCCGCTTGTCCTGCGCCAGGAACTCGAGGGTGCGCATGTTGTGGAGCCGGTCGGCGAGCTTGATGATGACCACCCGCGCGTCCTCGGCCATGGCCATGAACATCTTCCGGATGTTCTCGGCCTGCTGCTCCTCGGTGGACCGGGCGCTGCCGAATTTCGACAGCTTGGTCACGCCGTCAACCAGGCGGGCGACCTCGCGGCCGAAGCGCTTCTCGATATCGGTCAGCGGATAGGTCGTGTCCTCGGGCACGTCGTGGAGGAGCCCGGCGGCCAGGGTCTCGGCGTCCATCTGGAGCGTCGCCAATTCGTACGCCACCGCGGTGGGATGGGTGATGTACGGCTCGCCCGATGCCCGCAACTGCCCTTCGTGGGCCGTGCTCGCCACCTCGTGGGCGCGCTCGATCAGGGCTACGTTGATGGTGGGCCGATGTCGCCGCGCCTCGACGATGAGGTCGCTCAGGGTGGGGCCGGGTGCAGCGGCCGGCTCGCCGGCCCGCGTGATGCGCTGGACGACGGCGGCCGGCGCGGCGCGGAGGCGGGCCAGATCCATGGTCATTTCGATCCTAGCACGGGCCCTGCGGGGGCCCGGAACCTGTCAGTCCGGAGTTGGGGCCGGAGGCGCTGACCGAAGGCCCATGGACCGCATTCGCTGGCGGGCCCGGTAGCCGGCGAGCGCCAGGCCGAGCACCGTGTCGCCGAGGCGGCTGAGGGGCAGGTCGCGGGCCCCAACCCAGGTGACCTCCGTCCCGCCGTAGCCCTCCTTGAACTTGCGGATCCCGCCGGTGGCGAGGCCCCACAGGTCGTAGGTGCGCAGGCCCTCAGCCTGCAGGGCGCGAATGGCCTCCCACTT
>DASWJA010000178.1:0-7490 GCA_036397375.1 Candidatus Limnocylindria bacterium | reverse complement strand
GCCACGTACTCGATCAGCTTGGTCGACAAGGAGTACTCCATGTACGGCTCGGGTCGGGTTGGAACCAGACCGATGTCGGCAGCCGTCAGGACCGCGGGCAGATCGTCCTGCGGCACCCGTCCGTGGAGCGTCACCCGGTCGCCGACCGCGTGGCGAGCGATGGCGGCCTCGATCTGCCGCCGGAAAGGCCCGTCGCCAAATACGTCCAGGTGGGCGTCGAGCACCGGATCGAGGAGCGAGAGGGCCTCGATCGCCACATCGAGGCCGTAGATCCGCTGCAGGTTGCTGTGGTGGATGAGCCGGAGCCGGCGGTCCTCCATGAACTCCCGGCGCGAAACGCGATCCGGGTCGAAGATTCGCTCGTCGGCGCTATCCATGACGACCGAAATCCGGTGCGCCGGTACGCCGCGCGCCATCGCCAGCTGACGAAGCGGCTCGTGGACGGTGATGATCGCGTCCGCGATCGCCGCGCTGGCCCGTGCGGCGGCGGTCACGATGGTGACAAGCGGTCGCAGGCCCGGACTGCTGAATCGGTCGCGAAAGAAAGCGGGCATATCCTCGTGGAGGTCCAGCAGCAACGGGACCCCGGTCAGACGAACGGGGAGAGCAGCGAAGGCCAGAAAATCGGGCAGCGTCGCGACCTGGACCATTCGGTACTTTTGCCGCCGATGCTCGAGGGCCAACCGTACGGAGACCAGGCTGGCGAAGGCGAGGTACTCCGCCAGGTGGCCGGCGAATCCGGTGAAGGCTCGCCGAACGGGCAGCCGAATGATGCGCAGTCCTCGCCAGTCCTCGACCTCGGGCTGCCCGGGATCGCGCAGCCCGAATAGGTCCACGTCATACCCGGCGTCGCGCAGCGCCTCGGCCTGTCGACGGAGCCGGGTGTCGTCGGGGAGTGACGCATGGGCCACCAGCGCCACCCGGGGGACCGTCACCGCGCCTTGACCTCGTTCCACAGTTCGTCCTTGGCGGCGGCATCCAGATCGGCGAGCACCTGCCCCCGTTCAGCGGCCAACGCCTCGACCGCGGAGTAGCGCTCCACCCAGCGCCGGTTTGCGGACCGCAGCGCCTCCTCGGGGTCGAGGCCGAGCCAGCGGGCCAGGTTGACCAAAGCGAAGAGGACGTCACCCAGCTCATGGTTCCGTTCGGCGACCTCGGAGGGCTCGGCGGCGGCGGCCCGCAGCTCGGCAAGCTCCTCGCCGACCTTGTCCCATACCCCCTCGACGGCCGGCCAGTCCCATCCCATCACGGAGGCCCGCTCCTGGATCTCGCGGCTGGCTGGGAGCGCGGGCAGCGCCCGCGCCACGCCGGCGAAGGAGGTCGCCGGATGGCCGCCATCATCCCGCTCAGCGGACTTGATGCTCTCCCAGTTGGCGACCACCTGCTCGACTCCGGTCACCGCCAGGTCACCGAAGACGTGCGGGTGGCGGCGGACGATCTTTGCTCCCAGGGTGCGATACACGTCGGTCAGGTCAAAGTGGCCAGCCTCCGCCGCCAGTTGGGCGTGCAGAATGACCTGCAGGTAGAGGTCGCCCAGCTCCTCTGCCAGGTCGGCCGGGCTGCCACGCTCGATGGCGTCCACGGTCTCGTAGGCCTCTTCCAGGAGGTAGGTCCGGAGACTGCGGTGGTCCTGGCGCCGATCCCACGGACACCCGTCCGGGGCGCGCAGCCGAGCGCTGATGGCGGCCATTCCGTGCGGCGAGGCGAGGTTGTCGGCTGGCGGCAGGGGCGGCACCAGCCAGTCGCCGGCGCGCAGGGTCGCGTCGTCTACCGCATCGACTGGAGTGGGTTCCCCGGCGGGCAGCGGCCGCATGAGATGGCCGTGCGGATATAGGGCGGCCAGCACCGCCTGCGGCCCAGAGCGGACGTGCCGACCGGGCAGGGTGCCGGCCACGATCCGGTCCTGCTCGGGATCCGCGGCCAGGATGAGGAGGGGGAGGCTGGGGTCAAACGGGATGGCGGCCAACCGATCGGCGGAGACGGCCTGAATGCCAGCCGCGGGATCCAGACCGGCGGCCGCGAGGAGAAGGTCCAGCCCTTGCCTGGCGTCCGTCATGGGTCGTCGCTCACGCCGTCGTGGCGGCGTCCAATTGCAGCTGGGTGTCGATCCAGATCTGGCCCTCGGCCTTCAGCTCGTCATACCAGCGGGGGTAGCCGGTCGCGCGGATGGTGTTGAGCCGATTGTCCTCGACGCCACGCAGCTCGATCGAGTTGAGCAGCTTGAAGATCCAGATCTGGTTGCCCACCACGACCGGGGCGCTGCTGATGTCGCCAACGTCCTGAAGCGCGAAAATGGCCGCTTCACGCTCTGCGACCTCTTCGTAGCGTGCCACCCAACCAGCGTTTCCCTCCTTGGTGCGCGTGGACGAGTCTTCGCTGTTGGCCTCCGCCACGGCGCCGAACGAATCGGGATCGGCCTGGAGGTCGGCGATGAGGTCCTGGGCGAAGCCGAGAGCCGTGGTGCGCTGATCGGTGACCTCGATGACGTGGTAGCCGAAATCGGTCCGGACCGGCTCGCTGATCTCGCCGACCGTGAGCCCCGCGATGGCAGCCTCGAACTCGGGCACGAACTGGCCGCTGGTCGGGTCGTACCAGCCGAGGTCGCCGCCGTCATCCCGCGAGCCGGGGTCGTCACTCTGCGTGGCGAGCGCGAACCAGTCGGCGTCCGGATCCTGAACCTCCTCGTACCAAGACTCGGCCCGGTCCAGGGCGGCCTGCCACTCCTCCTCGGTGGCCACGGACTGGTCCTCCGCGCCCGGCAGGGGTTGAGCCAGGAGGTGGCGAATGCGCTGCTTGGGAACGGGCACGCCCTGGTCGTTCAAGATCAGGATCTGAGCGATTTCGCGCTGCGGGGCGGGGGAGACCGCCACCTCTTGCTCGAAGTAGGCGCGGAACGCGCGGCGCCGCAGCTCATCGGTGATATAGGCCCGGTAGTCCGCCGTGGTCACCCGCGCGCTGGCGAGAAGATCGATCAGGGAGGTGAATGGTCCTTCTTCGGAGCGCGCCTCCAGGCGGAGGATCACGTACCCGTTCTCGGTTCGGACTGGGCCCACCAGGTCGCCCGCCACAGCCTCGTTGGCGAGGGGAACGAGGTAGCCGAACTGGACGTCTTCCTCCTCGACCGTGCCGACGAGTCCGTCCGCCTGGGCCGATGCGGGATCGTCAGAGTGCTCGGCGGCGAGGGCCGCAAAGTCCCCGCCGGCGTCCAGCTCGGCCCGCAGGTCATCGGCCTCCCGCTCCGCCCGGGCGAAGTCCGCCGCCGTCGGTTCGGTGCCGATCGGCGCATCCTGGGGCAAGGCATTCACCGCGATCATGGACACCCGGATGCGGGCCGGAAGCGTCTGGCGGAGGGCGATCTCGGCATCGATCTCGGCGTCGGCGACGCTGATCGCATAATTCTCGGCGTGGATCGTCTGAAACAGGCCGTCCACCAGCGAGTCGGTGGCGACTGACGTGAGGGTGTTGAACTGGTCCACGACGGCGGACAGCTGTTGCTGGAGGATCGCATCACGCGCGCCGCCCAGCTGCGCATTCAGGTCCAGGCCGGTCGCCTGCAGTTCGGAGCCGATGATCGCTTGGCGCAGGTCCACCGCCTCGCGCGAGACGGCGGTGCCCTCGACCATGACCATCTGGCGCAGGTGGGTGTCGTAATAGCTGTTCCACGCGGTCATGCCAAACAGGCCGAGGGCGATGGCAATCGCGGCTGCGAACCCGCCGACGAGCAGGCGCTGGGTCCGAAGCTCGTCCTGCCAGCGCGCCCGATGTCGGCGGCGGGGGGCGGGGCGGCTGCGGTAGGTCATGCGGCTCCTGTCAACGCAAGGCAGGGACGATCAGCGGGGGCATGGCTTGGCGAGCGCGCATGGTACCCGAAGCGCTCAGCGGTCGCCACGCGGCCGTCGGAGTCTCCGGACCATGGCCTGCCAGCGCAGGCGCAGGACGAGGATGATGGCTTCCCCCACGATCGAGCCGGTCATCTTCGAGGTCCCCGCCTCCCGCTCGCGGAAGACGATGGGGATCTCCCGGATCGTTGCTCCCCGCCGGTGCGCCCACCAGGTCGTCTCGACCTGAAACCCATAACCCTGGGCGTCGGCTTCGCGCAGCCGAATGGCCTCCAACAGCTCGCGGCGCCAGGCCTTGAAACCTCCGGTCAGGTCGCGGTACGGAAGCAGCAGGATGACCCGGGCGAACGCGGTGCCGCCGCGGCTGACCATGCGCCGATGCCATGGCCACCCTCGCGTCCCGCCGCCGGGCATCCATCGGGTCCCCAGGACGAGGTCCGCGTCACGCATGAGCGGAGCCAGCAGGCGCGGCAGATCGGCTGGATCGTGGCTGTAATCGGCGTCCATCTGGATGACGGCCATGGTTCCCGGCTTGTCGAGGACGAGCTTGAATCCGTCCCGGTAGGCCACCCCCAGGCCCTCCTTCGCCGGCCGGTGAAGGACCTCGACCCGCGAATTTGCGGCCGCCAGCGTGTCTGCCAAGTCTCCGGTCCCATCCGGAGAGCTGTCGTCAACGACGAGCAGCCGCGCCTCAGGGAGCGCGTCGAGGACGGCGTCGGCGACCCGGGACAGGTTCTCGCGCTCGTTATAGGTCGGCAGCACCACCCAGACGCCGCGGCCGGCGGCGAGGCCGACGCTGGGGGTGGGTTCGGGGTCCGCCGTGCTCAGCGCCCGACTCCCAGATACCGAACGCCGGCGGATTCCACGCGACCCCGATCCAGCGCGTTGCGACCGTCGAGCAGGACCTCGAGGCCAGGGAGGGCGGCCGGATCCAGGTCCCGGTACGCGGCGTGGGCCGCTTGCAGGATGGCCGCCCGGACCGGTACCGGGGCCTGGAGGTCGTAGGGTTCGAAGCCGCGCCGTCGAAGATGATCGGCGTCGAAGTACGGATCGTGGGCGTACACGGAGGCGCCGCCGGCCCGCAGGGCGTCTCGGAGCAGGAAGGCGCTGCTGAAGAAGTCCTCGTGGACGTCGCCCCGATAGCCGATTCCCAGGATCAGCACCGCGGCGCCGTCCAGCGAGCCGAGTGCGTCGGCCAGCCGGCCCACGGCATACGCCGCCATTCCGTCGTTGATCGCCCGGGAAAGGGGCGGCAGGCGCATGCCGGGCTCCGCGCTGAACAGCAGGTGGGGGTAGACCGGGATGCAATGGCCGCCCACGCCGACCCCCGGCTGGTGAATGTGACTGTACGGCTGCGAGTTGGCGGCCGCTATGACCTCGGTCACGTCGATCCCACGTCGCGAGGCGACCTGCGCGAACTCGTTGGCCAGGGCGATGTTCACGTCGCGATAGGTCGTCTCGGCCAGCTTCGTCATCTCCGCCGCCTCGGCGCTGGCCACGGCACGGATCTCGGTCCCCGGCTCCAGCACGGCGGTGTAGAAGTCGACCGCCCGCCGGGTGCCCTGCGGACTGGTGGCGCCCACGATCTTCGGGTAGCGCTGCAGGTCGAGCCGTACCCGGCCGACGAGGACCCGTTCGGGGGAGAAGGCGAGGTGGAAGTCGCGGTCCACCCGCAGCCCGGAGCCCGCCTCCAGCATCGGTCCCAGCCGGTCACGGGTGGTCCCGATGGGCAGCGTGGTCTCGTAGATGACGAGCGTTCCCGGCTGCAGCCCACGCGCCACGTCGCGGGTGGCGGCGTCGACCTGGGAGTAGTCCACCTGGCGCGCGTCGTCCACCACCACCGGCACGATGACGACGATCGCCTCCGCCTGGTGGACCCCCGCCGCGTCGTCGGCCGTGGCGCTCAGGAGACCCTCGCTGACGAGCTGGCGAACGCGCTCGATCAGGGCCGGCTCGTCGGCATGCGGCGACTCGCCACGGTTGACGGCCTCGACGACGCGGGTGTCCAGATCACACCCGATCACCGTATGCCCACGGCTTGCGTACTGGACCGCAAGCGGCAGGCCGATGTGTCCCAGCCCGACGACGGCGATGTTCAATGCAACAGCTCGGCGAGCTCTTCCGGCCCGATCATCACGCCACGCTCCGCTGCATCCACCATCGCGCGCGCCAGAAGGAGAGCCACCAACGCGTCGTGGGGGTCAACGGGTGACGGTCTTCCGTCTCGGATCGCGGCGACGAACTCCCCCAGCTCCACCACCAAGGGCTCTTCGCGCTTGATGTGGCGCCAGATGATCTCCCCTTCGGCCACCGAACCCGACTCCGGATTGGCATAGAAGACGAGGTCCTGGGTCAGATAGTCGGCCAGGTACATGCCGCGCTCACCGGTGACGCTGACCGTGCGCACCTTGGTCGGTGTCAGCCAGTTGATCTCCAGCAGGCCGACGGCCCCCGACGCAAACTTGACGATCCCGGTGAGGAGGTCTTCGTGGTCGGTGTGGATCCGCTGCTCCGTCTCGGCATATAGGCGGATCGGCTCCGATTCGAGCAAATAGCGCATCACGTCCAGGTCGTGCGGCGCCAGGTCGACGACCACCCCAACGTCGCGGATGCGGGCGGGAAAGGGTCCGAGCCGGGTCGCCCGCACCTGGAAAATCCGGCCCAGCTCCCCCTCCCCGAGGCGGCGCTTGAGTTCGCGGACGGCGGGATTGTAGCGCTCGATATGCCCGACCGTGAGCAGGCGATTCCGTGCCTGAGCCGCCGCGATCATTTCCTCACCTTCGGCCCGGTTGGCGGCGATCGGCTTCTCGACCAGGACGTGGGCTCCGGCTTCGAGTGCCCGCAGGGTGACCTCGTGATGGAGAGAGGTAGGGACGGCCACCACGACCAGGTCGGGTCGCTCCGCCGCCAGCAGCGCGGCTACCTCGGTATAGCCCCGAGCCGTCCGCCCCGAGGTCGCGCGGTCGACAACGTCGGACGCCGTGTCCATGACGCCTACCAGCTCGACGCCCTTGAGCGCATTTAGGACGCGTGCATGATTGGCACCCATCGACCCCAGGCCGATGACCGCCGCCCGCAGGGGGTCTCCACTCACGCGGCCACCCGGCTCTCCGGATGTGATCCCAGCTCGGCGGCCGTGGCATTCACGGCTTCGATGACCGCGTCCACTTCCTCGTCACGCAGGCCGGGATGGACCGGGATCGAGACGACCTCCTCCGAGAGCTGCTCGCTGACCGGGTACGACTGGTCCCCATAGCCCAGCTCAATGAATGGCTTCTGGCGGTGCACCGGGATCGGGTAGTAGACCCCGGTGCCCACGCCACGCTCGCGGAGCCGCTCGGCGAAGGCGTCGCGCTTCAGCACCCGCAGGGTGTACTGGTGATAGACGTGGGTCGCGCCCGGACTCAGCCGCGGGGTCACCACGCCCCGCAGCGAGGCCGTGTACCGCGCCGCAATCGCGATCCGGCGCGCGTTGAAGGCCGGCAGCTTGTCGAGCTGGGCCAGGCCGATGGCGGCGTGGATATCGGACATCCGGAAGTTGTAGCCCAGCACCTCGTGGTGGTACCGGATCTTCATGCCGTGCTCGCGGCGCAGGCGAGCCCATTCCGCCAGGTCGGCGTCGGCGGTCGTGATCATGCCGCCCTCGCCGGT
>DASWJA010000177.1:0-2799 GCA_036397375.1 Candidatus Limnocylindria bacterium | reverse complement strand
GGTGCCGCCCGGCATCGGTCCATATCAGGAGGACACGGCTCTCATGACCACCTCGGTCAACGCTACCGCGACCCAGCTCAAGCCCCTCGGAGATCGGCTGGTCGTCAAGCCAACCGCGCGCGAGGAGATGACCAAGAGCGGGATCGTCATACCTGACACCGCCAAAGAGCGCCCCCAGGAGGGGACGGTCCTTGCCGTCGGCCCGGGGCGCACCCTCGACGACGGCACCCGGGAGCCGATGGAGCTCGCGGTCGGCCAAAAGATCCTGTTCCAGAAGTACGCGGGAACCGAATTCAAGCTCGACGAAGAGGAGCTCCTGATCCTGTCCCAGAAGGACATCCTCGCCGTCATCGAATAGCCCGTTTCAGTTTCGGAGGACTTACCCACACCATGGCCAAGCAACTCCAGTTCAGCGAGGAGGCTCGGCGGGCCCTGAAGCGCGGCATCGACAAGATGTCCGAGGCGGTCAAGGTCACGCTCGGCCCCAAGGGCCGATACGCCGTCCTCGACAAGAAGTTCGGGGCGCCGACGATCACCAACGACGGCGTCACCATCGCGCGCGACATCGAGCTCGAGGACCCCTACGAGAACATGGGCGCCCAGCTGCTCGAGGAGGTCGCGACCAAGACCAATGACATCGCCGGTGACGGCACCACGACCTCGATCGTCCTCGCCCAGGCCATCATCACCGAGGGCATGAAGAACGTCACCGCCGGCGCCAGCCCGATGGGCATCAAGCGCGGCCTCGAGAAGGGCGTCGTGGCGGTGGTCGATGAGATCAAGCGCCTGTCCAAGCCGGTGGCGACGCCGGAGGACACCGCCCACATCGCTGCCATCAGCGCGCGCGACGTCGAGATCGGCCAGCTCATCAGCGAGGTCATGGGCAAGGTGGGCAAGGACGGCGTCGTGACCGTCGAGGAGTCCCAGGGCCTGAAGACCGAGGTCGAGTACGTCGACGGGATGCAGCTCGACCGCGGCTACATCAGCCTGTACATGGCGACCAGCGGGGAAGGCGGCAAGCTCGAGGCCAACCTCGACTCGCCCTACATCCTGGTCACCGACAAGAAGATCAGCGCCGTGGCGGACATGCTGCCGGCGCTCGAGAAGGTGGTTCAGCTGGGCCGCCCGCTCCTGATCATTGCCGAGGACGTGGACGGCGAGGCGCTGGCCACCCTGATCGTCAACAAGCTGCGCGGAACGATCAATGTGCTGGCCGTCAAAGCCCCGGGCTTCGGGGACCGCCGCAAGGCCATGCTGGAGGACATCGCGACGTTGACCGGCGCGCACGTCATCTCCGAGGAGGTCGGCCGCAAGCTCGACAGCGTGACGGTCGAGGATCTCGGCCAGGCGCGACGCGTCACCGCCAACAAGGACACGACCACCATCGTGGACGGCAAGGGCTCGCCGGAGGCCATCAAGTCCCGCATGAGCCAGATCAAGCTCCAGATCGAGGACACCACCTCCGATTTCGACCGCGAGAAGCTCCAGGAACGCCTGGCCAAGCTCTCGGGCGGGGTGGCGGTGCTCAAGGTCGGCGCGGCCACCGAGGTCGAGCTGAAGGAGAAGAAGCACCGGATCGAGGACGCCCTGTCCGCGGCCCGTGCGGGCGTGGAGGAGGGGATGGTCGCCGGTGGCGGCTCGGTCCTGGTCCATGCCGTGCCCGCCCTCGACAAGCTCGAGGTCCTGGGTGACGAGGCGGTAGGCGTGGCCATCCTCCGGCGTGCGCTGGAAGAGCCACTCCGGCAAATCGCCATCAACGCCGGCCTCGAGGGTTCGGTGGTCGTGGAGGCGGTCCGGAAGATGAAGCCGGGCCACGGATACGACGCCGAGAAGGGCGAGTACACCGACATGTTCGTCGCCGGCATCATCGATCCGGCCAAGGTGACTCGTTCCGCGCTGCAGAACGCCGCGTCAGTGGCGGGGCTCCTGCTCGAGACCGAGACGATCGTGACCGACATCCCCGAGAAGGAGAAGGCGCCGATGCCCGGTATGGGCGGCGGCGGCATGGACTACTAGTCCGGCCTTCAGCGTTCAGTGGCGAGAGCCCCGGCCAAGCGGCCGGGGCTGTCCCGTTTGTTGGGGCCTGGCGCTCCTGCGTCAGGCGGTGAGCGGCAGGCTGTCGGCCGCAGAGACTGGCTCGGCGGCCGCGCGCAGGAGATCGTCGATGTCCCGCACCGAGGCCAGGACACGCTCCCGCAGGTCGTCCAGGAGGCTGCCCACTTCCTGGGCGGCGGAGCTGATCGAGGTCAGCCGGCTCTTCATCTTGCGGACGTTGTCGACCGCGAACTGGATGTCCTGGAGTGCCTCACCGACCGCGGCCAGGTCGACCTGGCCCGTCGGGTCGCGCAGGGTCAGGAGGGCCATCACGCGGGCCACGCGGAACGCGGCCTCCAGGCCCACCCCGTCATCGGCCTCCGGGTCGTAGACCGCGTACACGTCCGACCCGACCAGGGCGAAAGGCACGACCCCGGCCGGGGCGTGCTCGGGCGTGAAGACCGCCATGGCGATGGCCGCTCCCCGGTTGGCGCGGGCCGCGGTGAGCTCCTCGGCCAGCAGGCGGCGGCTCAACGAGCGGTCCTTGGCCTCGATCACGACCCGCAGGTCGCGCCCATGGGTCCGGGTTGGGTCGATGGTCAGTACGAAGTCGCCCTTCTTCGAGCGGAGCGCATCCCCGGCATCGGTCCCGGTGCGCTCGAGGAAGTCGCCAACGCCGCGTGCCAGCTCCGCCAGCCGATCCGCGACGAGATCCTCGAACTCGATCCCCTTGGCCGTGCCCCGCGCCCGCTCCCCGGCGCGCAC
>DASWJA010000176.1:0-6787 GCA_036397375.1 Candidatus Limnocylindria bacterium | reverse complement strand
ATTCGGTCGGGGCGGCCCATCGGTACACTTGGGTGCGTGAAGCTGGCTGAGCGGACGTCCCGCATCGGGACCGAGACCGCCTTCGAGGCCGCCGCCCGCGCGCGAGCGCTGGAGGCGACCGGGCGCAGCGTGATCCACCTCGAGATCGGTGAGCCCGACTTCGACACCCCGCGCCACATCAAGGACGCGGCCGTGCGCGGCCTGCTGGACGACGGGATGACCCACTACACGGCGGCCGAGGGCATCGCCCCGCTGCGGCAGGCGATCGTCGACGACGTCCGGCGCTGGAAGGGGATCGAGGCCATGCCCGACCAGGTGATCGTGACGCCCGGCGCCAAGCCGATCATGTTCTACGCCATGCTGGCCGTGGTCGACGAGGGCGACGAGGTCATCTACCCCAACCCCGGCTTCCCGATTTACGAGAGCATGGCCGAGTACGTGGGCGGCGTGGCGGTGGCGGCGCCGCTGCGCGAGGAACGCGAGTTCCGGATGGACGTGGAGGAGGTGGCCGGCCTGGTCACCCCGCGGACCCGGATGATTGTCATCAACAGCCCGCACAACCCGACTGGCTCGGTGATGACCCCGGATGACGTGCGGGCGGTGGCCGACATCGCCAACCGGCACGATCTGGTGGTCCTGGCCGATGAGATCTACGGCAGGCTCCAGTACGAGGGCGAGCCGTTGTCGATCGCGACCCTGCCCGGCATGGCGGAGCGCACGATCACCCTGGACGGCTTCTCCAAGACGTTCGCCATGACCGGCTGGCGGCTCGGATACGGGATCGTGCCCGCCTGGCTGGCGCCGACCTTCAGCCGGCTGGTCATCAACTCGGTCAGCTGCACCAACGCCTTCGCCCAGGCCGGGGCGATCGCGGCCCTGACCGGACCCCAGGACGCGGCCGACGCGATGCGCGAAGAGTTCATCGCCCGGCGGACCCTGATGGTTGACGGATTGAACGCCATCCCCGGCGCCAGCTGCGTCATGCCGCACGGCGCGTTCTACGTCTTTCCCAACCTCAGCTCGTTCGGTCGCTCGAGCGCCGATATCGCGACCCACCTGTTGTACGACGCGGGCGTGTGCGGACTGGCGGGGACGGCCTTCGGCCGCCATGGGGAGGGTTATCTCCGCTTCAGCTACGCCAATAGCCGGGACAACCTCCTCGCAGCCGTGGAACGCATCGGCGACTCGCTGGGGCGCCTGGAGAAGACCGGCGACCTCGTCACGTCCAGCGCCGGATGACCGCCGTCCAGCCGGCCGACACGGATCGCCTGCTGGCCGAGTCCGAGAGCCAGTTCGCGAGCTGGGAGCTGCTGCGCGAGGTCATCGACGAGTGCATCGACCTGTCGCTGAACTATCGCCAGAGCGGCCACCCGGGTGGGTCGCGCTCGAAGGTCCACCTCCTCGTGTCGCTGATGCTCTCCGGCGCCATGCGCTGGGACGTTCGCCGCCCGTGGCGGCCGCTCGCGGACCGGTTCGTGCTCGCGGCCGGTCATACGGTGCCGCTCATCTACGCCACGCTGGCCGTGCTCAACGAGACGCTCCGCGCCCGCCACGAGCGCGACCCGCGACCGGAGTTCGCGTTCCCCGATGACGGGCGTTGGGCCCTGACCTGGGAGGACCTGCTCCTCCTCCGCCGGCGCGGCGGACTGCCCGGGCACGCCGAGATGGAGGGCAAGACCCTGTTCCTGAAATGGAATACCGGTCCATCGGGCCATGGGTCACCGCCATCGGCCGGTGAGGCCGTGGCCCTCAAGCTGGCCGGCTGCGAGGAGGTCAAGGTCTTCGTGGTCGAGGGCGAGGGTGGATTGACCCCCGGCGCGAGCCACGAGACGCGCAACTCGGCCTGGGGGCTCGGCCTGAGCAACCTGGTCTATCTCCTCGACTGGAACGACTACGGGATCGACGATCCGGCCATCTCGTCCGTCGTGCCCGGCACGCCCCAAAGCTGGTTTGAGGCCTACCAGTGGCGAGTGGCCGGGACGATGGACGGATCGGAATGGGGGCCGGTCACGCGGGCCGTGCTGGAGGCGGCCCGCGGCGACAACCCGGACCGCGTGCCGTCGGTGGCCTGGATCCGTACCCGTAAGGGCCGCGGCTACGGTAAGTACGACAACAAGAGTCATGGCACGCCGTGGCCCATGAACGCCCCCGAGTTCTGGGCCGTGCGCCACGAGTTCATGGACCGCCACGGGGTGACGTACGCCGGGGTCGACGAGCCCGCACCCGCCGATGCGGACGCGCGAACCGCGCAGGCGCGCCACAACCTGGAACTGGCGATCTCGGTCCTGCGCCGCCACACCGAGGTCGTGGACGCCATCAGCGATCGGCTGGTGGAGGTGGCGGACCTGGTGTCGGATCAGCTCCCCGGCTTCAACCTGGGTGGGCGCGGGGCGGAGATCTTCGACGATCCACGCTTCACCGACGTCGCCGCCTACCCCGCCGCGATGTGGAAAGCGCCCGGCGAGAAGGTTGCCAACCGGGCCGCCCTCGGATCGTGGGGAGCCTGGGTCAATTCGATCGCCAAGGCCGAATACGACCGCCCGCTGTTCATCGCCTGCTCGGCGGACCTGGCCGAATCGACCAACATCGCGGGCTTCGCCAAGGGCTGGGAGGATCTCCCCGGCTGGGGCTGGTACCAACGGGATTCCAACCTCCGCGGCGCGCTGCTGCCGCAGCAGATCACCGAGTTCACGAACGCCGGGGTGACGGTGGGGCTGGCCTCCGTCAACCTGGCCGATGACCCGATGACGGCCTTCAATGGCTTCTGGGGCGCGTGCTCCACCTACGGGTCGTTCTCGTACCTCAAGTACGGGCCCATGCGGCTCTTTTCACAGCTCGCCCAGGACTGCCAGCTCAAGGTGGGCAAGGTGATCTGGGTGGCCGGCCACTCGGGTCCGGAGACCGCCGAGGACTCGCGGACCCACTTCGGCATCTTCGAAACGGGGGTCACGCAGCTGTTCCCCGAGGGGCATGTCATCGACCTCCACCCGTGGGAGCACAACGAAGTGCCCGTGGTGCTGGCTGCGGCGCTGGCCCAGCCGGTTCCCATCGTGGCTCTCCATCTGACCCGCCCTGCGGTCGAGATCCCCGACCGCGCCGCCCTGGGCATGGCCTCACATTTCGACGCGGCTCGGGGCGCGTACCTCATCCGGGATGCGGATCCCGACCGCCCGCGCGCCGGTACCGTCTACGTCCAGGGCACGGCCACCACGGCCAACACGATCAAGGTCCTGCCCGAGATCGACCGGCTCAATCTCAACCTGCGGATCGTGGCCTGCATCAGCCCCCAGCTGTTCCGTCTCCAGGATGCGTCGTACCGCGATCAGATCTGCTCCGAGGCCGATCGGCTGGACGGCATGGCCATCACCAACCGCGCCTACAAGCTCATGCACGACTGGGTGACGGGGCCGATCGGGGAGACGTACTCCCTGTCGTCCGACTGGGACCATCGCTGGCGGACCGGCGGCACGGTCGAGGAGGTCATCGACGAGGCGCACCTGGGGCCCCAGCACATCATCGACGGCATCACCCGCTATGCGAACGAGCGCCCGCAGCGTCATGCCCGACTCCGGCAGCTGACCGCCGGCCTGGATGCCGATGCCTGAGCTGAAGCCACACGTCTACGAGCACCAGCCGCCGCGGCGGCCGCCGCGCCTGCCGCGCCGGCTCACGCCACCGCCCGAGCACCCCGCGCCGCCCAGTCTGAAAGTCTTTGCCTGGGTTGGGCTGGCGCTGGGGATCGTCGTGGTCGTCCTGGCCCTGCCGTACCTGGTCGCCTACCTCATGGCCCTGGGCGGACTCTGAGTCCGGCCCGCATCGGTCAGGTGGGCTGCTCGTCGTGGCGCGGGCGCAGCGGAGCCAACAGCGCCGCCACCTCCTCCAGGAACCGTGCATCCGGCGCGCCGAAGGCTGCCGGATCCGAGCCGTCGATGTCAATTTCGCCCACCACCCTTCCCTCGTGGTGGATGGGGACCACGATCTCCGAGCGGGTGGTCGTGAAGCAGGCCAGGTAGCGCGGGTCGAGGTTGACGTCGTCGATGATCTCGGTCTGGCCCGAGGCCGCGGCCGCACCGCAGATTCCGGTCCCGATCGGGATGCGGGTGTGCTCGGTCGCCTCGGGGCCGGTCCACGGGCCAAGGACCAGCTCCGTCCCTGACGGGTCGACCCAGTAGATGCCGACCCAGTCATAGCTCGGGAAGCGCTCGTACAGGATTTCGACGGCCCGCTGGCCTGCCTGGGCGGGCCCGTCCGCCGCGGCGATCGTATCCCGGACCAGTGCCAGGGCGTCGATGTGCGCGCCGGGCGCCGTCTCGGCGACCGGGTGGCTCATGCCGCCCGGCTCAGGCGAGGGTGGCCCATCGGTCCGCCCAGCGGTCGATGGGGGCCAGGGCCTCGTGCAGGTCGCGGCCCTTGGGGGTCAGGGAGTACTCCACCCAGGGCGGGACAGACGACACCACGCGGCGCGAGATGAGGCCTTCGTCCTCGAGGAGCTTGAGCCGCTGCGACAGCGTGGCCGAGTTGGCGCCGCCCAGCGCGTCCTGCAGCTCACAGAAGCGCTGGGTCCGTTCGCCGAGGGCGTGAATGATGCGCAGGACCCACTTCTGACCAAGCACGGTCAGGGCGGCAGTGGCGGCGGACTCTCCGCGGCTTGCCAGGGCACGGCGTTCCGCACGACCGTGAGGCGTGGGGAGCGGGGCCTGGAGGCCAGCGTCCATGAGGCGCCGAACGGTAGCACCGCCCCCCAGCAGAATCAAACTCTCGCCCGGCGGCCGCTGTCCGGTTACTGGACGGTGATGGTCAGGTTCATGCTGGGGTGGATCCGACACGTCACCAGGTAGACCCCGGGCGTGTCGAACGTGAATTCGAACGTCCCGCCGTCGCCCAGCGCCTCGTCGAAGAGGGCGTCTGCTGCCGTCGTCCCGTTCTCCCCATTCGTCACGGTATGGCCGAAACTGTCGTTGTTGACGAACGTCACGGTCGAGCCGGCGGAAATCGTGAAGTCGCCGCCGAACGAGCTACCGGAGATGGTGACCGTCGTATCTCCGCCAACGGCCGCCTCGGACGGGCTCGCGGCAATACTGGCCGCGGCGCTCTCGGCCGGAGGCTCGGCCAGGCTCGCGGCGGCGCTCTCGGCCGGGCTCGAGGCACTGGCTGACGGGCTGCATGCGGCCAGGGCGAGCACCGCGATGGCGACCCAGGTCGCCCCGGGCAGATGTCGAGACCCTGGGATGGAGCGTGAACTGAACATGAGGTGGCGGTCTCCTGCTTTGGTTTCTGTTGCGCTGGCACCAATCTTGGCACGAACCGAGGAATTTGACGCAGTAGGGGGCAGGCCGCACACTGCCGAGACCCGCCCCTCCGCCCACTGGACGAACATGCCGCCGACCACGATTCACGTTCGCCCGACGGGGGTCCCTGACGAGACCACGCCGGCGGTCGAGACCCGCGATCTGGCCCGTCTCTTTCGCCGCAGCCCGGCCCTGGCCGGCGTCACGCTGCGAGTCGAGGCCGGGCGGGCTGTCGCCGTCCTGGGCCCCAACGGGGCCGGCAAGACGACCCTGCTGCGCATCCTGGCCACCGCTCTCCGGCCCTCGTTCGGGATGGCCGCCGTGGACGGCATCGACGTTGCCGAGCGACCCGAGGAGATCCGTCCCCGAGTGGCGTTCCTGCCACATGCCACGGGGCTGTACGACGATCTCAGCGCGGCCGAGAACCTCCGATTCGCCGCCCAGCTCATCGGCCTCCCCGGGCCCGACCGCTCGGGCCGAGTGGGCGCGGCTCTCGACCGCGTGGGCCTGACCGCCGACCGAGACACCAGGGTATCCGCCTTCTCGGCCGGCATGCGCCGGCGCCTGGCGCTGGGGCGTCTCCTGCTTGGGCACCCGCGCCTCGTCCTGCTGGATGAGCCGTATGCCGCGCTCGACGCCCCGGGGATGGCCCTCGTGGACGAACTCCTGGACGAGTGGCGAGCGGCCGGTGCCAGCGTCCTGGTCGCGACGCACGCGGACGAGCGCCTGGCCGCTCGGGTGGACGGCTGGCTGCGCCTGGTGGATGGGCTCTTGGCGGAGGTCGGGGGCGAGGGCGCCAGTGGCGAAGTCATGACGAGTGGCGCTCTGAAGCCATGGAGCGGGGCGCTGCCGGAGGGATCTCTTCCGTGACCGTGGTCGCCCGTCACCTGGCCGTCGCGCGGGCGATAGCGGCCAAGGATCTGCGCGCCGAACTGCGCGGCCGCCAGGCGGTGACCTCCACCCTGTTCCTGGCCGCCCTGACCCTGCTCATCTTCGGCTTCGCCCTGGGCCCCGACCACGCCCGCCTGGCGGCCGCGGGTCCGGGGCTCCTGTGGCTGGCCGTGATCCTGAGCGGGGTACTGGCCGTGGGGCGGCTGCATCAGCTGGAGATGGAGGACGGGGCCTTCGAGCTGCTGGCCCTGTACCCGATCCCCCGGGCTGCCATCTACCTGGGCAAGGCGTTGGGCGGCCTGGCAGCCATGTTGGCCCTGGGCGCCCTGGTGCTGCCGCTGACGGTTGTCCTGTATGCGCTGGACGTGGCTTCGTCACTTCCCGGGCTGGTGCTGGTCATCGGCCTCGGAGCGCTGGGCTTCACGGCCATCGGGACCCTGTATGCGGGGCTGACGGTCCGCCTGCGCGCCCGCGAGGTGCTGCTGCCGCTCCTCCTCCTGCCGGTCGTCGCCCCGCTCCTGTTGGCCGCGGTCAGCGCCACGGCCAGCCTGCTGGCCGGTGACCCCTTTGGGGAGCTGAGCGCCTGGTTGCAACTCCTGATCGGTTAC
>DASWJA010000175.1:0-2529 GCA_036397375.1 Candidatus Limnocylindria bacterium | reverse complement strand
ATGGTGCCGCCCCCGTCCGGCCGTCGCGTGCTCCACGGTTTGCGCCACGGCGAGCTGGTGGCCATCGCGGCCGACCGCGACCTGAGCGGGAGCGGCCTGGTGGTGAGCCTCTTCGGCCACCCGGCGCGGGTGCCGGATGGTCCCGCCACGCTCGCCGTCCTGACCGGCGCCCCGGTGGTGGTGGGCACGATCCGTCGCACGGCCCCGAATCGCTTCGCGGCCCGCACCGACCTCGTGGCGTGGACACCAACCGGCAACCGCCGGGCCGACGTGGCGGGCCTGACCCAGCGCATCACCGACGTCCTGGCCGATCACATCGCCCGGGCGCCCGAGCAATGGTGGGGCGCCTTCCAGCCGATCTGGGCCGACCTGACGCCCGATCAGCTGCCCGATCCGCTTGCTGACGGCGGGGGCCGACCATGAGCCCATCCGGACCCCGGAGCGGGGCGCGCGGCATGGCCGATCTCCACCTCCACACCCTGTACTCCGACGGCACCGCGCGCCTGGTGGACCTGCTCGGCTGGGTCGAGCGGCGGACGAGTCTGGACCTGGTGGCCATCACCGACCACGATCGGATCGACGGCGCGCTGCGCGCCCAGGCCATGCATGCCGCCGGCGACTACCACTTCGGGCTCGTGGTGGGCGAGGAGATCACGACCCGCAGCGGTCACCTGCTCGGCCTGTTCATGACCAGCCCTATCCCGCCATTCCGCTCGGTGGCCGAGACCGTGGAGCGGATTCACGAGCAGGGCGGCCTGGCCGTCGCGCCCCACGCCCTGGGCATCTTCCTGTCGCTCGGCCGTGGGAGCCTGGTCCGCCTCCAGACCGATTCACGCCCCGAGCGCCACCTCGACGCGGTCGAGCTGATCAACCCCAGCCTCGGCGGCCGGCTGCGTCACGCGGCGCTGGCCGAGCTGAACGCCGAGCGCCTCCATCTCCCTGGGTTGGGCAGCTCAGACGCCCACGTGCTGGAGACGGTGGGCAGCGCCTGGACCACCTTCGAGGGCACCACGGCTGCGGAGTTCCGGGCCGCGCTGGCAGAGGGTGCGGTGGAGGCGGTCGGCCGCCACTGGAGCACCGGCCACAACGTGGCGGTGTACGGCCGTCAGCTGGTGGCCAAGGCCCGCAAGCTGGGGCATACTCTGCGCCCGTCCGGAGAGTGGCGATGAGCGTGATTGAGGCTCCCGAGGCCGCCCGCCTCGACGTGCGCGCGGAGCCGACCGGCCCGACCGTTCCGCGGGCCCCACTGAAGGTCGGGATCGTGAGCCCGTATGGCTTTCCGCACCCCGGCGGGGTCAACGAGCACGTCCGCCACACCTACGAGGAGCTTCGCTCGCTGGGCCACGACGCGTGGATCATCACGCCCAAGTACGGTCCGGAGCGCGACAGCGAGGGCCACGTCATCCGCGTCGGCACGGGCTGGGCGGTGCCCAGCAACGGCAGCGTCGGCCGCCTGACCATTGGCTGGCGGCTCAGACCCCGGATCCGCGACCTGCTGGCGGCCCACCGCTTCGACGTGCTCCACTTCCACGAGCCATTCGTCCCGTTCCTGTGCCCCGTGGTGCTGCGGGAATCGAGGACCGTCAACGTGGCGACCTTCCACGCGTTTGGCGGCTTCTCGCCGTCCTACTGGCTCGGCCGCCGGGCTGGCTCCGGTTTGGCCGCGCGCCTCCACGGCCGGATTGCGGTCAGCGGCGCGGCCCGCCACTTCATCGGCCGCTACTTCGAGGGCGACTACCGGATCATTCCCAATGGAGTCGAGATCGAGCCGTTCGCCACTGCGCAGCCGTTCGACGAGCTGCGGGACGGGACCTTGAACATCCTGTTCGTGGGTCGGATGGAGGACCGCAAGGGCATGTCGTACCTGCTGCGCGGCTACCACCGGCTCCGGAAGCGCCGCGTCGACGCGCGCTTGATCGTGGTCGGCGAAGGTCCGCGGCTCCGCGAGTACCGACGCTACGCCGCGACCCGCCGCATCCGCGACGTCGAGTTCGTGGGCCACGTGTCGCAGGCCGCCAAGCTCCGCTACTTCGCCAGCGCCGACATCTTCTGCGCCCCGTCCACGGGCCAGGAGAGCTTCGGGATCGTCCTACTGGAAGCCATGGCCGCCGGCCTGCCGATCGTGGCCTCGGACATCCACGGCTACAAGAACGTGGTCTCGCGCGATGTCGAGGGCTACCTGGTCGAGCCGCGCAACCCACGTGCCATCGCGGCGGCGCTATACAAGCTGGCCGGCGATCCGGACCTCCGACATCGGATGGGCGAGGCCGGCCGTACGAAGGCCGAGGACTACTCCTGGGAGCATGTCGCCAAGCAGCTGGTGGCCTACTACCACGAAGTCCGCGACCGGGTCCTCGCGGAGCGCGTGGCGTCCTAGTCCAGCTCGAGGGGCCGCCGATAGGCGGTGAACTTCTCGCTGACCACGAAGCCGTGGTCGGTGTAGACCCCCAGTGCCCCGGTCTCGTTACCGGCGTCCACCCCCAGGATGGCTTCGGTCATGCCGCGGTCACGGATCAGCGTCAGGCTGCG
>DASWJA010000174.1:0-6836 GCA_036397375.1 Candidatus Limnocylindria bacterium | reverse complement strand
GAGTGGCGCGGGGAGCGAGGTGGCTGGATCGCCACCCAGCCGTTCAGCGCGCCGGAGGCCTTCCCCTTCCCCGAGGGTGTGGGGCCAACCGAATGCGTGAACGTCGAGCACGAGGAGGTCCTGCTCATCCCCCGCTGGCTGCCCGGAGTGCGGCGGGTGACCTTCAAGTACGCCCTGGGCGCCGACTTCATCGACAAGCTGAAGACGATCCGCGACCTGGGCATGCACCGGACCGACAAGGTCAACGTGAAGGGGGTGGAGGTGGCTCCCCGCGACGTGCTGGCCGCCATCACGCCCGATCCCATCACCCTGGGTGAGCGGATGGTCGGCCGCGCCATGGTCGGGACCTGGGTCGTTGGCCGCCGGGACGGTCGGCCGCGCGAGGTGTTCCTGTACCAGCGCGCCGACGCCCAAGACATCTGGGCCCGGTACGGACTCCAGGTGGTGGGATGGCAGACCGGTTTCAACCCGGTGGTGGCCATGGAGCTGCTGGCCAGCGGGGCGTGGTCGGACAGCGGAGTGCTGGGCCCGGAGGCGCTGGACCCAGATCCCTACCTCGCCATCCTGTCCCGGGACGGCATCCACTGGGGGATGGTCGAGATGGAGCCGGGCCTCCACCAGCCCACCTGACGGCCCCTGCCGCGGATCGGCCTAGACTGGAGCCATCAGTCCGATGAAGAGGTGCGAGCCATGAACGTGGACGAGATGCTGCAGGGGGCGCGGGACACGATGACCGTCTCGCGGGTGTACGGCGAACCGATCGAGCGCAACGGGGTCATGCTCATCCCCGCCGCCGACATCATGGGTGGCGCGGGCGGAGGCAGCGACACCGAGCACAACGGCGGGGGCGGGTTCGGGGTGAGCGCCCGACCGGTGGGGACCTGGATCATCCGGGGCGACAAGGTGACCTGGGAGCCGGCCATCGACGTCAACCGGATCGCGCTGCGCGGGATGGTGGTGGCGATCGTATTCCTGTTCGTCGTCCGCTCCCTGGTCAAGAGCTTCGCCCGGCGCGGCTAACGAGCTTGCAAGGTTTGACCGATGCGCGGCCTCCCGGTACCCTAGGAGGTCGCGGGGTGGAGCAGCGGTAGCTCGTCGGGCTCATAACCCGAAGGTCGGCAGTTCGAATCTGTCCCCCGCAACCAACGCTTACTCCCACGAACCCCGGGTCCGACCGCCCGGGGTTCGTCTCATTTCGTCGCTGGCCACTCCCCGTCGAAGACCGTTTCGTTGCGGGGCAGGCGGGCCTGGCCGGGCGGTGACTTCGGCTTCTGGGCTTCCGGCGTGGGATGCCCCAGGGCGATGAGGGTGCGGACCATGCGGTCCGCAGGCAGATCGAGGATCTCGCGCGCCACAGGAAGGACGTCCGGCCGGATCCACGCGATCCCCGCCGCCACACCCAGCATTCCGGCCGCGATGAGCATCCGCTCCGCGGCCCGGCCATCGTCATACGCGTGCGACACCTGCCGCTCGGGGTCATCGGGGAGGGTGATGGCCACGACCGCGGTCGCGGTCTTCAGGGCGCGGGTCTGGGGCAGGCCGGCCGCCTCGAGGCGTGCGATGGTGGTCCGGTCACGGATGACGAGGAACCGCCATGGCTGGGTGTTGCGGCTGCTGCCGGTCCAACGGGCGACATCGGTGATGGCCTCCAGCTCGGCATCGGTCAGGGCCTGGTCGGTGAACTCACGGACCTGCCGGGCGCGGAGGAGCGGACGCACGACGTCGCGTAGGGGCGCGGGATCGGTCATGCCCCGATTCTGCCCGCTACAATGCCGCCGGGTCGCCCCGCGGCGGCCCGGGGTGCGGAACCGTCCCACACGGGATCTCAGTCAGGAGGGCGCGCGCGCTCGCATGACCGGCAACCTCAAGCGGCTGCGCGCATACGATCAGCCACCCAAGCCGCGCCGGCGGCTTCTCCCTTCCGGCCCCGACGCCGCGGCCATGGGGTACTTCGGATTCGGCGCGCTGTGGTTGCTCACCGCGACCGGGATCGGAAGCCTGGCTGCGCTCCAGATGGTCGTCTCGGAGTTCCAGCTCGTCGTGGAGGACCTGCCGTTCGGGCTGGCTATCGCGTTCACGCCTGAAACCGTCGCAGCCGGGTTCCGCCACACGTTTGTCTGGGGTTGGCTCACCAACGCGGCTCTGGGCGCCATCTTCTTCATCACCCCCCGGCTCACCGGTCTCCCGCTGGCCCATCCCCGAATGGGGTTGCTGGGCATGATCACCTGGAACGTCGGCTTCGCCGCTGGATTGACCGCTCTGTACCTCCCCGCCCTCGCCGACACCGGGACCCTGACCGCCTTCCCGCTGCCCGTGATTCTCGTCCTCCTGCTCGGCCTGGTCCTCATCAACGGGTCGTTCTGGACCAGCCTCCGCGGCCTGCAGCGCCCGTTCGTGGGTCTGGCCTGGTTCGGGGTGGCCGTGCTGACGCTGACTGGGCTGACCGCCGCCGCGACCGTGACCGGAGTCCTGGACCTCGACCCCACGGCTGACGCCCTGGCGGAGGCGGTGTGGATGCGTGGCCTCTCACTCCTGTGGCTGCTGGCCGTTCCCATCGGCGCTCTGCATTACCTCATCCCGCGGCTGACGGGGCAGCCGTTGGCGTCAGGGCCATTGGCCTGGTTTGGGTTGGGCGCGTGGGTGATCCTCAGCGTGGTGTCGTCCTTTGGCGCGGCCGTGCACCCTTCCGTCCCGTACGCAATGGTCAGCGCCGGCAACGCGGCTACCCTGATGCTCCTCGTGCCGGCCGTCGCCATCATCGGCAACCTGTCGATGACGTTGCGAGGCCGATGGTTCCTGGTCCTGTCACCGGGCCCCATGGCACTGGCGGTGACATCCTTGACCTTCCTGGGGGGCAGCGTGCTCCTTGCCGGCGTCGAGTCCCTGCGCGCGGTGCAGACCGCGGTGTCCCGCACGGAATGGCCCTTCGGCCTGGCCGCGTTCGCGCTCGGCGGAGCGGTGACCATCGGCTTGCTGGCGGTCGCCGAGCACGCCTGGCCGCGCATGCTGCACCGTTCACACGGCGGAGGGCTGTTGGCCTACGCCGTCACCTGGGCTGCGCTGGGCGGCGCGGCGGTGGCCGGCGTGGCTCTCATCGCCGCCGGCCTGTTCCATGTCGGTATGGTCGGCGACGGTATGCCTCCGGCCGAGATCTCCGCCAACCTGCTCCCCATCCACCTGGTCGCGTGGGCGGGAATGGGTCTGCTGGGCCTGGCCGGGGCAGGACACGCCCTCGGCGCCTATTTGCTGGCAGCCCACGGCCGGCCAGTGCGCACCACCACGCCGGGCACGGCTCCAATCGCCGCGCCGGCAGGACACTGATCCGATGACTGGACCGCCACCGGTCGAGACGGGCAACGAACCGATCCCGCCCTGGATGGTGGGGTTCGGGGCAACGGTCCTGCTGCTGGGCGTCGTATCACTCGCCTTCAACCTCGAAGGCACCAATCCCGACCTGGTTGGGCCTGGACCCAGCGGGCCGCCGGCCAGCGGGCCGCCGCCCAGTGGTGCGCCGCCCAGTGGCGGCACGGCGGACGCTGTGACGCTCATCGAGCGGTCGCAGTGCCAGGCCTGCCACGGTGCCGACCTGTCCGGCCAGGGAATATTCCCCAGCCTCCACGGCATAGCGGCCGGACCCAAGAGCGACAACCTCCGGCAGATCGCTGCGGATTTCGCCGACACCTGGCCCAACCTGTGGATCGACGGCAGCGGGCCCGAAGTCGCCGGGCTGGACCGGGGCGGCATGCCGGTCTTCGGCGGGCCTGAAGGGAGCCTCACCCCCGACGAGATCGCGACCATCGTCGAGTATCTGTTGACCCTCGAATGACCGATCCGGGCGTTGGCACGCCCGGGGCCGACGCGCGCACCCGGTCGGTGCTGATCGGCGCGGCCGAGATGGCAGCCATTGACGAGGCAGCGCAGAAGCTGGGCCTGACCCAGGACGCCCTCATGGAAAGCGCCGGCGCCACAGTGGCCGAGGTCGCCTTCACCGAGCTCGTGCGCCTGGCCGAGCCGGTCGTGGGTCCTGGTGGGCCGCTGACCGAGCGGCCGCTCAGCGTCGTGCTGTGTGGGACGGGGAACAACGGCGGGGATGGATTCGTGGTGGCGCGGCGCCTGGCGGCGGCCGGGCAGCAGGTGATCGCGGTCCTGGTCGGGGAGGCCGGCAAGATCGCCGGGCCGGCCGCGGCCCACAACTGGGCGGTCCTCCAGGCCATGGCCGCGGCCGGCTCGCTCCAGGTGTTCATCGCGCCCAGCGCCGAGCTGCTGGTCAGCCTGCGCGCCCGCCTCTCCGGGGCGTCGCTGCTCGTCGACGCCCTGCTGGGGAGCGGCGCCGCAGGCCCGCTCCGGGAGCCGATCGCCAGCGCGGTCCAGCTGATGAACGCCATTCGGACTCACGCCGCGGCGGCGGGCCGGCCGTGCCGGGTGCTGGCGGTGGACACGCCAACCCTGATCGGGTTGACCGGCGGCGAACAGTCCGACCCGGTGGTCGCCGCCGACCTGACCGTCACCTTTCATCGGGCCAAAGCCGGCTTCGCGCTCGATCCCGAAGCCCGGCGCCTGGCCGGCCGCTACCTGGTGGCTCCGATCGGGATCCCGGTCGAGGCTGAGGCGGGAATCGTGCCCGCCGACGGGGAGTTCCCGACGGGCCGCATCACCGAGGTGACCTGGCAGGAACCCTCCGGAGTGGCCTGAGGCCGCGGCGCGCTGTGGCGCGCCCTTATGGCAATCCGCTGCTCCCCGGGGTCTCGAGCCAGTCCCCGGCGTCGCACAACGGGCAATACCGCGGCTGCCAGGCAGCGATCTCGATTCGACCCACGGCCAGCACCGGCACGCCGATCTCGACCAGCTCCGATGACCGGTCGACCATGACCACGGCCGCGGACGCCCTGCCCCCGGCGCGCTCCACCGCGTCCGCGGTCTCGCGCAGGGATGAGCCGGTGGTCAGGATGTCGTCGACGAGGACCACGGTGTCGCCGCGGCTGACCTCGAACCCACGCCGCAGCTCCCGGCCGCTGCCCAGACCGACCGGTTCGGCGAACAGGCCCCGCACTTCCCAGCCCAGGAGGGCCGACAGGTGTCGGGCTGTTTCGAAGGCCAACAGGACGCCACCGGTGGTCGGCCCCACCACCACGTTCGGCGCCTCGCGGATGATTTTCACGGCCATCCGGCGGCAGAGCTCAGACGCCAGGGTGGGATACTGGAGCACGAGGAACTTCTCGAGGTAGCGGGGCGAGTGGAGCCCACTCTTCAGGCGGAAGTGACCCTCCCGCAGGGCGCCCGCATCGCGGAAGAGGTCCTCGACCGAGGCCGTGGCGAGGTCGGTCGGGAGCGGGACGCCGCGAGCCATGGGTACCGCCTCCCTGTCCATTGTGCTCAGTCGTAGACGGCGCTGAAGTCGACCGCCGGGTAGCGCTCGGTGAGCGCCTCGGTCACCCACTGGAGGACGTCCGCCGGGTCGTAGAACTCGGCCACCGTCTTCGCATCGGTCACGGTCAGGCCCTCGCGGTGGGCCTCGACCGGCTCGCCGCCATGCGGCGGCACATCGGCCAGGTTCAGGGTGGTCTCGAAGCGCCCGTCACCTCGCAGGACGAGCATGTCGTCCGCCTCGTCGAGGAGGACGATGTCCCCGGTCCGCCGCAGCGCATCCTCGCCGTTGCCCACGAACTCGCGCAGCAGGCTGGCCTGCTGCTCCTGGAGCTGCGACCGGTAGGCATCGGCAAGCTGCCACAACCGCTGGGCCGCGATCGTCTCCTGCTGTTCGGCCGGCAGCTCGGCCTGCCAGTCCTCCTCGGCTTCGGCCGGCGCGGCCTCCTCGTCCGACAGCTTGTCGGCGGGCGCGAGGTGGTCGAGCGGGTTGCGCGCGGCCTCCATCAGCCAGGCCAGGATGTCGGCGGGGTTGTACAGCTCGACCAGCTCGGAGATGGTGTCCACCTCTTGCTCCTGGTCATACCACTCGCCGTCGGCCGGGTCCTGGTAGGTCAGGCGGGTCACCCACAGCTCGTCGACCGGGTGGTAGCGCAGGAAGTCCTGCTCGTCGTCGACCAGGGTCAGTGGACCGACCTCCCGCAACCGGTCGCGGTTGGCCTCCAGGAAGCGGCGCAGCTGCTCGGTGGCCTCCACGACGAAGTCGCGCCGCTCCAGCTCGGCTTCCTCGGCCAGCTCGCGGAGGGCGACCAGGCGGGGCGAGGTGGTCATGGCTTGTACACCAGGTCGGGGCCCATTCGCTCGCGCAGGAAGATGATGTGCTTGGTGTCCATGATCGACTCCGCGACCCGGTGGCCCCACCGCCGGGTGCCTGGATCGGCATACAAGGCGTCGAGGACCGCGTAATTGGGCAGGTCCAGGATGACGACGTTGTTCCACTCGGACCCTTCGGTCACGTTGAACCAGCCGATGAACCGGATCCCGTAGCGGGCCTCGTACTCGCGGGCCTGCTTCGGAAACCGGTTCCGCATTCCCCACTTGAAGACCGTGTCGCGGCCCTTGCGGACGTTGAAGAAGGTGACCATCAGGGGCACGGCGCGCTGCTCCTAGCTCTGGTCGGTGGGCGGGTCAGTGGGCGGGTCAGTGGGCGGGTCAGTAGGCTGGCTGTCGGACCTCGGGGCATCAGTATCCGATGCGCCGCTCTCGATTGTCATGGGTGGGGCGGTCGCACCGTACGTCCGTCCACGCCCCGTCCGACGCGCGGCGAAGAAGACGCGGAGCAGGAAGACCGAAGTCATGCTGATGAAGAACAGCAGGATGATGGCGACTACCAGCATCGCGGTCAGCAGCCAGACCGGCCAGCTCAGGCTGAAGACCCCGACCGGGATGAATAGCAGAATGACCGCGAACAG
>DASWJA010000173.1:0-5234 GCA_036397375.1 Candidatus Limnocylindria bacterium | reverse complement strand
CCTCGGCGTCAGCTGCGTGCAGGCGCAGGGCGCGCCGCCCGCGCCGTTGCAGGGCGGCGAGGTCACCCGCGGCCTGGGCCGCCAGCAGCGTACCGAAGGTCTCGACCCGACCGGGGATGGGCAGGTCGCGCAGCGGGTCGGCGGTCAGCATCAGGTACACCCCGGTGTCGGGACCACCCTTGTGGAGCTGGCCGGTGGAGTGCAGGTAGCGCGGGCCAATGCCGGCCGTCGTGGCGGCGCCCAGCGCGTCGCGGACGGTCGCCCGGATGCGTTCGAGCGCCGCGGCGACGGCCGGGTCCGGCGGCAGGTAGGCCAGGATCGCAAAGTAGTCACCCTCGGCCAGCGTTCCCAGCAGCGCCCGGACAGCCACTGCGACGCTCGGCGGCGCGTCGCCCAGGGCGGCCGGATCGGCGGACGCCGCAAGGCCTGGTTCGGCCACGATCGGCATCGGGATGCGGAAGGCGCCATCGCGCTGGTACTCGGCCAGGAGCGCCTCGGTGGCGGCCTTCGCCTCTGCCACGTCGGGCTGGTCGAACGGATCGACGCCCAGGACGATCCCCAGCGCCGCGGTGGCCACCTCCCAGCGCACGAACTCGCCACCTACCGCCTCACGCCGACTCAGGGTCAGCTCATGGACCGGATGTCCGGCGGCGCGCAGCTCGCCGGCCAGCTCACGCATCTCATCGGACTCCGGCTCGCCGGCCAGGCTCACCAGGACGAAGCAGCGGTCGGCTCCGTATTGCTCGGCCTCGGCCACCGGCTCGCCGACGACCGGCACCACGCCACGTCCCGCTTTGCCGGTGCTCTCCGCAACGAGCTGCTCGACCCAGTCCCCCAGGCTGGCCAGCCTGGGCGTGGTCAGCAGGGTCAGCTTGTCGCGCCCCGCCAGCGCCGCTTCGCCGATGACCGCCGCCAGCCGCAGGCCCGGGTTGTCGGCAGCCGGTTGGCGGCACGCGACGGCCATGGCCTGCGCCTCGTCGAGCAGCGCCTCAATGTCCACGCCTCGCAGCGCGGCCGGGACCAGCCCGAAGACCGACAGGGCGGAGAACCGGCCGCCGACCGACGGCTCGCCTTCCACGATGGCCCGGAATTCCTGGGCTCGGGCCAGCTCGGCCAGCGGGGTGTCCGGGTCGGTGATGGCCACGAAGTCGAGGGCGGGGACGGCGTCGGCCAGGCTGGCATGGAATGCGAGGGTCTCGGCCGTGGTGCCCGACTTGGACGAAACGCACAGAAGGGTCCGGGCCGCGGTCGCCCAGCTGCGGAAGCCCCGGACCGCATCCGGATGGGTGGAGTCACAGACCCGCAGCGTGGTCGTTCCTTCGAACAGGCGGGCGCACAGCTCGGGCGCCAGGCTGGACCCGCCCATGCCGAGCACCGCGGCGCGCCGATACCCGTCGCGGGCCACGCCCGCGGCCAGATTCCGAAGCTCGCTCACCCGCCGCGCCATCGCATCGGGGAGGTCAAGCCATCCGAGCCAGGCGGCCACGTCGGCCGGGGCGTGCCCGCTCTCAGCCCACAGGCTGCCGTCGCGATCCCACAGCCGCTCGGCCACCCGCTCGGCCGTCCACCGATCCAGCCGGGCAGCGATGGCGCCGTCGAGCGGGCCGCTCATGCGGTCGTGAGTGCCCTCCGCTTGGCGTCGATGGTCGCCATCAACTCGTCGAACGAGGCCCCGAAGGACCGCACGCCCTCCTCGATGAGCTCGTCGGTGACCTGCCGCATCGAGATGCCGAGC
Organism: Candidatus Limnocylindria bacterium; assembly: GCA_036397375.1. Classification (GTDB taxonomy): domain Bacteria; phylum Chloroflexota; class Limnocylindria; order QHBO01; family QHBO01; genus DASTEQ01. The sequence continues at coordinate 3,499 of DASWJA010000173.1, read as the reverse complement.
GCCTCGACCGCGGCCACCGCCTTGGCGGCGGCGGCGAAGTCGGCATCCAGCGTCCGGCGCAGCTCCCCGTGGTCGAGCATCGCGGCGATCGTCTCGCGCGGCATGGTGTCCACCGTGTCGGGCCCGATCAGGGCCTCGACGTACTTCACGTCACGGTAGGTTGGGTCCTTGGTCGAGGTGCTGGCCCACAGGCAGCGCTGAACGCGGGCGCCGACCGCACGAAGGTCCGCGAACTCGGCGCCGCCGAAGATCTCCCCGTAGGCCTGGTACGCGAGCTGGGCGTTGGCCACGGCCGCGGTCCCGCGCGCCTGGCGCGCGGCATCGGTATCCAGCTCGTCCAGCAGGCGGTCGACCTTGGTGTCGACCCGGCTCACGAAGAAGCTCGCCACCGACGCGATGCGTGACACCTCGCCGCCCTCCGAACGTCGGCGTCGCAGGCCGCGCAGGTAGGCCCGCGCCACGTCGCGGTAGACGTCGACCGAGAACATGAGGGTCACGTTGATGTTGATGCCCTCCGCGATGGCGGTTTCGATGGCGGGCAGGCCGGCCGGGGTGGCCGGGATCTTCACGAAGATGTTCGGACGATCGACCCGGGCCCACAGCTCCCGCGCCCGCTCCAGGCTGGCCTGGCTGTCGCTGGCCAGGCCCGGCTCGACCTCGATCGACGCCAGCCCGTCGGCGCCCTCCGCGGCGTCGTACACCGGGCGCAGCAAGTCGGCGGCGTCACGAATGTCCGCCACCGCGATGGCCTCGTAGATGGCCTGCCCATCCGCGCCATCCGCATGCAGGCGACCGATGAGGCCGTCGTAGTAGCCCCCCGCGATGGCCTTGGCGAAGATGGTCGGATTGCTGGTCAGGCCCCGGATGCCGTCCCCGATCAGCGCACCCAGGCCTCCCGAATCGATGAGCTGGCGATCGATGGAGTCGATCCACGGGCTCTGCCCAAACTCGGCGTACAGCCGCTGGAGCGTGTTCATGGACCGATACCTCCTCAGCGCGCGGCCAGGTCAGCCGGAACCGGCGCGGCCGTGCCAGCCACCAGGTCCCGGGCCGCAGCGGCGATGGCCGCGGCATCGATGCCGGCCGCGGCGAGCTGCTCCGCCGGCGTCGCGGAGCCGGGCATGGCCCGCACCGCCAGCTTCACGATCCGCGGTCGCTCGGGAGCATCGGCGAAGACGTCCAGCACGGCATCCCCCAGGCCCCCCTCGGGCCAGTGGTCCTCGACCGTCAGCAGCCGCCCGGTGGCGGCCGCGGCCTCGCGAAGGAGCTCTGTGTCGACGGGCTTGACGCTGTACAGGTCGATGACCCGTGCGTTGATGCCCTCGCCCGACAGCGTGTCCGCGGCGGCCATGGCCTCGTGAAGCGTGATCCCGGCCCCGATCAGCGTCACCTCGTCATCGGGCGAGCTGCGCACGACCCGTGCTCCGCCGATGAGGAAGGTCTCGCCGGGCGGGTAGATCACCGGCGTCTTCTCGCGGGTCGTCCGCAGGAACACGATCCCCGGCAGGTCGACCATCTGGGCCACCAGCGCCGCCGTCTGGTTGGCGTCCGACGGGTACAGGACCGTGCTGCCGTGGACGGCGCGCATCATGGCCAGGTCCTCGAGCGCCATCTGGGACGGGCCATCCTCGCCGATGGACACCCCCGCGTGCGATCCGACCAGGGACAGGTTGGCCCGGCTCACGGCTGCCATCCGGATGAAGTCATAGGCCCGCGTCAGGAAGGCGGCGAAGGTCGACGCGAAAGGACGCCAGCCGCGGACCTGCATCCCGACCGCCGCGGCCACCATCTGCTGCTCGGCGATGTACATCTCGAAGTAGCGGTCCGGGTGCGCCTGGCGGAAGATCTCGGCGTACGTCGAATTGCTCACTTCGCCGTCGAGGGCGACGACCTCGCGACGGGCGGTTCCGACCGCGGCCAGGGCCTCGCCATAGGCGCGGCGGGTGGCTTCGGTGGTCCCGACCTCGTAGGCGGGCAGACGGACCACGTCCGGCTCCGGACGCGGACGGATCTCGATCGTCTGATCCGGCGGTGACACCGACACCCGGATGTGCCGAAGCCCGCCCAGCTCGGCGATGGCCGCCTCGGGATCGGCCAGCGCCTTGCCGTGGAACCCGTTCTGGTTGGCCACCGCGGCCACGCCGTGACCCTTCTCGGTGCGGGCTACGATCATGGTCGGCCTGAGCTCGGTCCGTGCGGCATCGGTATAGGCCTGATCGATCTCGGCCACGTCATGCCCATCGATGGCCATTGCGTTCCAGCCGGCGACCTGCGCCCGGCGGACGTACGCGTCCAGGTCCCAGCCATGCATCGTCTCGCCGGTCTGGCCCAGCCGATTCACGTCCAGGATGGCGGTCAGGTTGTCGAGTCCCGCGTGCGCGGCGTGCTCCATCGCCTCCCACATCGACCCCTCGGCCATCTCGCTGTCGCCGCACAGGACCCAGACCCGATACGGCAGCTGGTCGAGCTGCTTGCCGGCCAGCGCCACGCCGACGCCGATAGGCAGTCCCTGGCCCAGCGAACCGGTGGCCACGTCCACCCAGGGCAGGACCGGGGTGGGATGGCCCTCGATCCGGCTGCCGAGGCGGCGGAAGCTGAGCAGCTCGGCGTCGTCAATGGCGCCTGCCGCCGCGTAGATCGCGTACAGGAGCGGACTGGCGTGCCCCTTGCTGAAGATGAGGTGGTCGTTGCGCGGATCGTGGGGCCGGTTGAAGTCGTAGCGCAGATGACCGGCCAGGAGGACGGCCATCAGGTCGGCCGCCGACATCGACGAGGTGGGGTGGCCCGAGCCGGCGGCACTCGAGGCACGGATCGAGTCCACCCGGAGCTGCTGGCCAAGCTCGCGCCAGAGGTCGAGATCGTCCTCTCGGGTCACGGTCCGCATGATACCCATCGAGGGCGATCCTGCGGGTTCAGGCGCCTGGAAAACGAAGCGGCGCCCCAGAGGGCGCCGCTTGGCGTATGGGTGCCGGCCGCTGCCGGCACCATCGGTCTATCCGCGCACGAGGCGGAAGCAGTCGCTGCAGTACACAGGCCGCGTCCCGGTGGGCTTGAAGGGCACTTGCGTATCCTTGCCGCACCGCGCGCAGACCGCGTCGTGCATCTCCCGCGGGCCACGGTCGTACGAACCACCACCGTAGCCACCGCCGGAGCCGTAGCTGCTGCCCCCGTACCCGCCCGACGCGCGACGCTGCGCGCGGCAGGACGGACACCGCTTGGGCGGCGACGTGAAGCCCTTCTCCGCGAAGAAGCTCTGCTCCGATGCGGAGAAGACAAATTCGGTCCCGCAGTCTGAACACGTCAGGACCTGGTCGGAATAGGTCACCCTGGACCTCCCACTATGAGTTGAACCTTCCGGTTCGCGCTCGCTCGGTGTACCGGCCACGGGTCTTACCACTACCCCGTGAGCCGACGAAACCGTGGTGGGAGGGGAGGGAAAGGCTCTGGACGCCGGACGAGCAGTCCGGAACGGCCGAGAGTCTACCATCCGAGTGTGCGT
>DASWJA010000172.1:0-2501 GCA_036397375.1 Candidatus Limnocylindria bacterium | reverse complement strand
TTCGAATACTGGAACGGTGGTTGGCAGCGAGAACGTGACTCTTGATACCGGGGCCCACCCGTCTCGACTGGCGCCGTCGGAGCCGGTCCGCATTGCGGGCGACGCGCTCCGCCAGCTCCTCACCGTGGTCCTGTTCGGCGCCGTTGGGCTGTGGCTCGTCCCGGGCGCGCTCCGTGCCTCGGAAAGCGCACTGCGCCGACGTCCGCTGGCCTCGGTCGGGATGGGCATCGGCATCCTCGTCGGCTACATCATCCAGTTCATCGCGGTCATCCTGCTCATGATCCTGGTCGGGGTCGCCCTGGGATCGGTCACGCTGGATGGCCTGGCGGGGATCGCGATCTGGGCCGGGATCGTGGACCTCATGATCAGCACCCTCGCCCTGGTGGTCGCCGCCTCGTTCGTGGTGGATGCAGTGGTCGGCCTGGCCCTGGCCCAGCTGGTGGCGCGTGGCTGGGCGCAGAGCCGCTGGCAGGAGCTGTTCCTTCTGGTCGTCGGGGCGCTGATCGTGGTAGCCGCGACCTCGCTGCCCGAGATCGGCGGCATCGTGAAGCTGTGCGTCATCGTCCTGGGCCTGGGGGCCATGACCGTGGCGGCGGCCGAGGCCTGGCAGCGGCGCCACCCACCGGCTGCCCCGTCGTGGGGAGCGCAGGTCGCAGCGCCCACTCCACCGGCCCCACCAACTCCGGGCTGAGCATCGACCGTGTCGAACGCCACTCTCGGCCTGTCCGACGAGCTCCACGCCTATCTGCTCGACGTGGGCGTTCGAGAGCCGGATCTCCTCCGCCAGCTCCGTGCCGAGACGGCCGCCATGCCGGAGCACGACATGCAGATTGCCCCTGAACAGGGCGCGCTCATGGCGCTCTTGGTCGAGCTCACCGGCGCCCGCCGTTGTCTGGAGGTGGGCACCTTCACCGGCTACTCGTCGCTCAGCGTGGCCCTGGCCCTGCCGGCTGACGGCCGGCTGGTGTGCATCGACCTCAGCCGCGAATGGACCGATGTCGCCCGCCGCTATTGGGCCCTGGCGGGCGTGGCGGACCAGATCGAGCTGCGGCTGGGCCCCGCCCTGGACACCCTGGACGCGATGGTGATCGAGGGGCTTGCCGAAACGTTCGACTTCGCCTTCCTGGACGCCGACAAGGACAACTACCCCGCCTACGCCGACCGTATCCTGACCCTGCTTCGGCGCGGCGGGTTGATGGCCATCGACAACGTGTTCTGGGGCGGCGAGGTGGCGCAGCCCGAGGTCGATAACGTCTCGGTGCGCGGCATCCGGGAGTTGAACCGCATGCTCGCCTCCGACGAGCGGGTCAGCCTGTCCATGGTACCCATCGCCGACGGCCTGACCCTGGCCCGCAAGCGGTAGCGGCGGGGCGGCCGCGTGGAGATCACCGCCCCCACCATCCTGGAGATCGGCGCCCTGCTGTTGGCTGCTGCAGCCGCCGGGTGGGCCGCGCGGCGGGTCCATCTGCCTGCGGTCGTCGGCTACCTGGCGGTTGGACTGGCGGTTTCTCCCTTCACACCGGGATTCGTGGCGGATCCTGAGCAGCTGTACCTGCTGGCCGATATCGGCGTCATCCTCCTGTTGTTCGAGGTCGGGATCGAGATCGACGTCTTCACGCTCCGCCGTGAGCAGCGGGCCCTGGTGTGGACGGCCCCTCTCCAGATGGTGATCACCGCCCTGGCCGGAATCGGGATCGGGCTCATGACCGGGATCGGTCCGGTGGCCGGCGCGGTGCTTGGGCTGGCGGTCGCATTCTCGTCAACCGTCGTCGTGATCAACATCACCCGCAGCCGGCGGCGGACGACCGATCGGCCCACCGAGCATGCGCTGCTGGGGTGGGCCATCCTCCAGGACGTGACCGGGGTCATCCTGACCGGGATCCTGATCGCGGCCATCGGCGCCGATAGCCGGCCCTGGTACCTGACGCTCATCGGTTTGGCGGCGTTCATTGGCCTGGCGGTCGCGGCCGCCTGGGCCCTGCCGCGGGTCCTGCGTGCGGTGCACTCCGACAAGGACCTGTTCTTGGTGGTGACGATCGGGGCGGGGCTGGCAATCGCGGGCCTGGGTGGACTGGTCTTCCAGATTCCCATGGCCCTGGCCGCCTTCATCGCCGGCCTCGTCATCGGCGAGAGCCACGAGGCGGCTGAGGCACGGCGGCGGATCCTGCCGTTCCGCGACCTCTTCGCCATCCTGTTCTTCGTGGCGGTCGGCAGCCTGATCGACCCCTCGCGCCTCCCGGAGGCCCTGCCGTGGCTGGCCACGGTCCTGGCCCTGCTGGTTTTTGGCAAGGTGGCGGTCATCTACGTTCTGGCTCGCGTGCTGCGCCTCAACGCACACGCGGGCCAGCTGGCCATTGGTCTGGGCCAGATCGGTGAGTTCAGCTTCGTGCTGGCCTCGGTCGGGCTGGCGGCGGGGGTCATCGACCCCATCCTGTACACCGCCATCCTGGCCGGAGTCGCGCTCAGCATCGCGGTCTCCACCGTCGCCGTTCGGTACGTCA
>DASWJA010000171.1:0-2642 GCA_036397375.1 Candidatus Limnocylindria bacterium | reverse complement strand
TTCTCCACGAACACCAGGCGGGCACCCACGTTGTTGATGATGAAGGCCATCTGGCCCGGCTCGGTTTGGGGATAGATCGGACACGTGACCGCCCCCAGGGCCAGCGTGGCGAGATCCGCGACCAGCCACTCGGGGCGGGTACGCGAGGCAATGCAGACGGTGTCCCCGTCCCCGATGCCCAGGCCCTCGAGGCCCAGCGACACGCGCGTCACCCAGTCCCAGAACTCGGCGTAGGTCCGGCTCACCCAGCCCCCGTCCTTGGGCAGCTTCCAGCGCAGCGCTTCCTTGTCGGGCAGGCGCTCGACTGACCGATGGATGAGCTCGACGACGCTGCGGGCTTTCTGGTCGTCCGGCATCAGCAGCGGCTCGACCTCGTTCCACATGCGTCGCCCAGCCGGCGCAGGGGCCACGGGCGCGGCGGGTGCTGCAGTCGTCATCGATGTCTCCTCTCCTCCGGGGTCAGGCGATCTTATGTCCCCGTTCGTCGTACCGATAGAACCCACGCCCCGATTTTCGGCCCAGGTGTCCGGCTGCCACCATCTGGCGCAACAGCGGGGCGGCCCGGAACTTCGGGTCGCCGAAGCCGCGATACAGCACGTCGAGGATGCTCAGCATCACGTCGTTGCCGACGAAGTCGGACAGCTCGAGTGGACCGATCGGGTGGTTCAGTCCCAGCCGGGCTCCGTTGTCGATCGCCTCGGCCGTTCCCGTCCCGTCCATGAGGGCGAAGACCGCCTCGTTGATGAACGGCGCCAGCATCCGGTTGACGATGAAGCCCGGGTAGTCCCGGCTCTCGATCACGGTCTTGCCAAGCTGGCCGGCGAACTCATGGCAGGCGGAGGCGGTCGCCTCGGCGGTCTCCAGACCGCGGATGATCTCGATCAATCCCATGACCGGGACCGGCGAGAAGAAGTGGAGGCCGATGAACCGATCCGGCCGATCGGTGGCCGTGGCCAGGGCCGTGATGCTGATCGACGAGGTGTTGGTGGCAAAGATCGCCGCGGCGTCGGCGACGTCTGTGATGGCGGCCCAGCTCTCGCGCTTGAGAGCCTCATCCTCGAACACGGCCTCGATGACGAGGTCGTGGCCGCCGGCTCCTTCGACCCCCACCCCGGTCGCCACGCGGCCCAGGATCGCGTCCGCGGCCGCCTGGTCGAGCTTGCCCTTCTCGACCTGGCGAGCCAGGTTACCGGCGATCCGCTGCCGCCCCTTGGCTGCCAGGTCCTCGGTCCGGTCGGCGAGGGTGACGGCCTTGCCGGCCGTGGCACTGACCTGGGCGATGCCGTGGCCCATCAAGCCCGCGCCGAGGACGAAGACGCGGTCCAGGCTCATGGCGCGAAAGCCTAGCAGCCGCGGTCAGCCGAGCAGACGGTCGGCGGCACTGAACGGATCCTCGCGTCGCTCGGCCACAGCCGTCACGGCCGCCGCCCAGTCCGCTGAGCGAGAGGCTCGCTCGTATGCGCGGGCGGCCACGGCCCGGCGCAGCAGGTCCCCGGCGCGGGTACGGACCTGCTCGGGCGTGCGGCCCGCGCGATGGGCCTCGATCGCCTCGCGCAGGGGCTCGACACCGTCGCCGGCGATGGCGATGGAGACCAGCACCGGCGGCGCCGGGCGTGACACGCGGCCGCCCGCCGTGGAGAGCATGGCCCGCAGCTGCCGGGCGGCCCGGTCGGCGCCGGGCCGATCGCCCTTGTTGACCACGATCACGTCGGCGATCTCCAGCAGCCCGGCCTTGATGGCCTGCACCTCGTCACCCATCTCGGGAACCTCGACCACGACGGTCGTCTCGGCAAGGGTCGCGATCTCGACCTCGGACTGCCCGGCGCCGACGGTCTCGATGACCACCGGGTCGTAGCCGGCCGCGTCCAGGGCGGCAGCCGTGAGCCAGGTCGTTGCTGCCAGCCCGCCCAGCGCGCCCCGCGAGGCCATGGACCGCACGAAGACGCCATCATCGCCGGCGTGGTCCATCATCCGGATCCGGTCCCCCATGATCGCGCCGCCGGTCATCGGGGAGCTGGGATCGACGGCGATCACGCCCACCCGCCGGCCGCGGCTCCGCCACGCTGCCACGAGGGCATTGACGAGGGTCGACTTGCCGCTTCCGGGAGGGCCGGTGATCCCCACCAGGTGGGCGTCGCGTCCGGCGGCGACCAGGGCTCCCAGCTCGGACGGCGGCAGCGCCCCGTCCTCGAGATCGGTCAGCAGCCGGGCCAGCGCCCGGCGGTCGCCGGCCTGCGCGTCGCGCAGCCGCTCCGCCAGCTCAGGCACGCCGACGGGCGTGCTCCCGGAAGTAGGCCGCGACCTGGCCGATGGTCGTCCCCGGGCCGAACACCTCCGACACCCCGGCCGCCTTGAGCTTGGCGACATCGGCGTCAGGGATGATCCCACCGGCCGCCACCAGCACGTCGTCCAGCCCCTTGCCCCGGACGAGCTCCACGATCCGCGGAAGCAGGGTCATGTGGGCACCGGACAGGATGGACAGGCCGACCACGTCGACGTCCTCCTGCTCGGCGGCATCGGCGACCATTTCCGGGGTCTGGCGCAGGCCGGTGTAGATGACCTCGAACCCCTCGTCGCGAAGGCCCCGCGCCAGCACCTTGGCTCCGCGGTCGTGACCGTCCAGGCCGGGTTTGGCGAGCAGG
>DASWJA010000170.1:0-3249 GCA_036397375.1 Candidatus Limnocylindria bacterium | reverse complement strand
GTTGAGGCCTTGGGAGGGGACATCGGTCCCCTGATTCTATCGGTGTCTCAGTCGAGTTCGGCGCATGCGGTGTAGGTGGCGTAGTCGTCGGTCGACGTGTGAACGTTGAGCGCCAGCCCGCCGGCGAACAGTTCCTCCAGGCTGGCCGGAACGACTGTCTCGGACACGCCATCCACCACGTTCTGGAGCGGGTACCGCGGTTGCGGGACCAGGTCCACACAGGTGCCCGGGTGGATGTGGGCCGGCATGTCCGGGTGTCCGGCCGGGTCGACATCAACCTCGACTCGGGTCGTTCCATCCCCCAGATCGGTGAGCACGGCGCTGCCGGTCACGCCCGAGTCGTTGAGGGTGGCAAGCTCGACGGTGCGGCTGCCGGCCTGCTGGCCGGTGCATGCCGCGAGGGCCAGGGCCAGCCCGATCCACGTGACGGTGACGGCGGTTCGCGATGGCCGGCGCATCACCAGTGGAGAGTACCGGATTGACCGGTCGCGGAATGGCGATGGGCGGTCATCCCTGCCGCGTCCAGGCCCGCGCGAGCCGCGTCCACCTGACGCCGCCGCATGGCGGTCACGAAGGCCATCGCCAAATCCGGATCCAGCTGGCTGCCGGCGGCCTGAGCGACCCGGGCCAGGGCCTCGTCCGGGGACAGCGCTTTGCGGTAGGGGCGAGTCGTGGTCATGGCCGAATAGGCGTCGGCGACGGCCAGAATCCGGGCCAATCGCGGAATGGCGTCACCCCGCAGCCCGTCCAGGTAGCCTGTGCCGTCCCAGCGCTCATGGTGGTGGCGGACGCCGGCGCGGACCTCGGCCAGCTGCGGGACGGCGCCCACGATCGCATCGCCGAGCGCCACGTGCTGCTTGACGATGTCGTACTCCTCGCCGGTGAGCGGAGCCGGCTTGCGGAGGATCCCATCCGGGATGCCGATCTTGCCGATGTCGTGGAGCAGGCCGGCGAGGCGGAGCAGCCGGCGCTCCTCTTCGGTCAGCTCGAGCACCTCGGCCAAGAAGAGCGCGTGACCGGTGACGTCTTCGGAGTGGGCCCGGGTGTAGTGGTCCTTGGTGTCCACCGTGACCAGCAGTCCCTCGAACACGCCGAAGACCGTGTTCTGGGCCGCCAGCGAGCCGATGGTGGCCTGATCGGCCACTTTGGTGACATGGCCGCCGGACGTTTTGGCCTCTCGCAGCGCCGCCTCGGCCACCGACAGCAGCTCCAGGGCGCGATGTCCGTCGCTCGGCACGCGGGCCACGCCGGCCGAGACGCTGATTGGGAGGCGCTCTGAGCCCGCAAAGCGCAGGTCGACCTCGGCGAGGGCCGCCATCAGCGCGGCCAGGGTGCGCATCAGCGAATCCTGGTCATCGGCGAAACAGGCAAGCAGGAACTCGTCGGGGCCGAATCGGCCGTAAAGCTGACCGGGCTGGGATACGGCGGTCAGCACGGCCGCCACACGGCGCAAAGCCTCATCCCCGGCCCGGTGGCCGTGGCCGGCGTTCAGCAGGCGGAAGTTGTCGACGTCGAGCAGGGCGATGGCGCCCGCAGGGTTGCGGCGGGCCAGGTATCGGTTCAGCTCCTCGAGCAGGAAGCCATGGTTGGCCAGGCCGGTGAGGGCATCGCGAACGGACCGCTCGCGGAGCAGCCGGTTCTGGCGGGCGAGGAGGCGTGACGCCCCCGCGAACGCCAGCCACAGAATGGCGAACAGAACGCCGGCCGCGGCGAGCGCCAGGATGAGCACGTCGCCGCGGGTCTGGCTGACGAGGAGCTCGATGGGGCGAGCATCCTGGTAGACCTCGTACACGCCGATTGGGTTGGCATCAACGGTGCCGCGGATGGGCACGTAGAGCTCGAGGAATGGAACCGGCAGCGCCGCGGCGCCCTCGATTCCGGCTTCGTCCTCGGCGTCGGTCCCGTATTCAGAGACCGACTGTCCGGCGAAGGCCTCGGCCAGGTGATCCCCGATCGAGAAGCGCATACCGCGGAGTGCTGGATCGGACGAGTACACGGCCCGGCCATCGCGCGACCACACCACGATTCGACTCATGTCCCCGCCCTGGACGAGTCGTGCGAGCTGTTCGTCGAGTTCCGGGTCGCTCGCGACCCCCATGTCCAGAGCGTCGGCATCGACCACCGGGTCGAGATTGGCGCGCACCACCGACTCCGCATGCTCAAGGGCCGCCTGGACCGCGAGCTCGCGGAGCCGATCGGCGAACAGGTTGGCGGTCACCACGGCGGTGGCGACCACGATGGCTACCCCGCCGGCCGCGACGCCAACGCGCAGGCTCGGGCGCCAGCTCGTGACGGCGGCACGCAGGCGGCGCGCGTACGGAAGCTCCACCGTGTCTGGCGGCGTGCTCTCCCCCGCCGGCCTGACGACGCCGGTCTCCTCTCGGATGGCCATCGGACCAACCCTAACCAGACCTATCCATGCCCTCCATAGCCCCTTGGTACCGATGAAACGGGCGTCGCCGGGCACGCCAGCGCGACATCAAAGGTGTCGCAACCGCCATCCAAGGTGTCCGCATGAGCAAGACCGCCGCCACTCGACCTGCCGGTGAGCCCGTCCTGAGCGTGCTCGGCGATCGGCTCACCATCCACCACCTCGAGCTGACCGATGCGGGCCTCGCCGGATTCGTCGGCAGCATGCCGGAGGCTGAGCGCCCCGCCCTGGCCGCCAATGCGCTTCGGATCGGGCTCCAGGCGCTGGCCAATGCCGGCAACGGCGCCAACGTGGACGTCGTGCGTGCCGAGTTCAACCGGATGATGGAGCACATGACGGCCACCCACGCCCGCGCTGCCGAGGCGCTCGAGGCGTCTCTGCGCGCCAACTTCGCCGACGGCGAGGGCCGGCTGCCGCGCACGCTGGAATCATTCCTCGGCGATTCGGGGCGCCTCCAACGGCTGACCGCGGCCCTCTTCGACCCGAACCGGCGCGACAGCGCCGTCGGCCAGCTCAACGAGGTGCTGGGTCGCTACTTCGACGGCGACGGGTCGCGGTTGGCCCAGCTGCTGGACCCAACCCGCGAAGCCAGCCCGCTCTACCAGTTCCGCAATGAGGTCAGCGGTGAGTTCCGCAGCCTCGGGGAGCGGATCGCCTCCCTGGAAGCCGCCAACCGCGTGCGCGCCGGGGAGCGGGCGCGGGGCACGGCCAAGGGGATCGAGTTCGAGGATCTCGTCGCGGATCGGCTGGCGGAGCTGGCACGCGGCGTTGGCGACTTCCTCGAGCGCACCGGGACCGATGCCGGGGATGCGCTCCGC
>DASWJA010000169.1:0-8611 GCA_036397375.1 Candidatus Limnocylindria bacterium | reverse complement strand
CCGATGCGCCGCTCACGGTGGAGAACTTCGTGAACCTGGCGCGGGCGGGGTTCTATGACGGGACGACCTTCCATCGGGTCATCCGCGGGTTCATGGCCCAGGGTGGGGATCCGACTGGGACCGGGAGCGGTGGCCCGGGCTACCAGTTCGGCGATGAGTTCAGTCCGCGGCTGCACCACGACGCGGCGGGCGTGCTGTCAATGGCCAACGCCGGCCCGAACACGAATGGCAGCCAATTCTTCATCACCTTCGCGCCGACGCCGCATCTCGATGGGAAGCACTCCGTATTCGGGCGGGTGACCGACGGCATGGACGTGCTGCTTTCCCTTCGCGAGCGCGATCCATCCCGCGACACGGCCCTCGGCGACCGCATCGAGCACATCGAGATCAGCGAGGAGCCGAAGCCCTAGCCGAATTCGTGGCAGCTCAGGCGGCCTCGTACAGCAGGGCGTAGGTGACGGCCGGGTCGGGCGCGAAGTCGAAGCTCGTTCCGCACGCGCTGCACAGCAGCTCATCGGAGTCTCGGTCGACCTCGAACGCGACCTCGTCGTCGCACCAGGGGCAGATCAGGTGAACAGTCATGCCAGGAGTGTCGGCGCGCCACGCGACACCTCTCCTGTCGCGTACTACTTGCGCGATTGCGCAAATACTGATACCGTCACTTTCGTGATGACCACCGCTCTCCCGGCCGAGGCACAACGCGACCGCTCCGCGGCGGTGGCCCGTGCCCTGGCGGACCCGAAGCGGCTGTGCGTCCTCGAATTCCTCGCCGATGGCGGCGAGCGCTCGGTCGGGGACCTGTCTCGGAACGTCGGGTGCCAGGTCCCGAACATGAGCCAACACCTCGCTGTCCTCCGCGCTGCCGGCATCGTCGCCAGCCGCCGTGACGGCAGCACCGTCCTGTACCGCATAGCCGATCGCAGCGTCCTGGACCTGGTCGGCGCCCTGCAACGGGTCGCCGGCTGAAACGACGCCCCACCAACAGTTCACGAAAGGAACCACTGAGCCAATGTCCTCCAACGTCCCCGAGGTCACCGATGCCACCTTCGACGAGCTGGTGACCCAGAATGATCGCCCGGTCATCGTCGACTTCTGGGCCGCCTGGTGTGGTCCCTGTCGCCTGGTCGCCCCCGAGATCGACAAGATCGCCGAGAAATACGCCGGCCAGGTCGACGTCTACAAGCTCGACGTCGACGCCAACCCGCACATTGCATCCCACTTCGGGATCATGAGCATCCCGACCGTCGCGTACTTCCAGAAGGGTCAGCCACCGAAGGCCGCGGTTGGGTTCCGACCCATGGCCGCACTGGAGACCGCGTTCGGCCTGGACAGCCTGGCCGCCTCGGCGTAAGCCCTCAGCCCCTCGGTCCTGCCCAACCAGCGCTCGGGCCGCTGCCCGGGCGCTCTGTATGCTGCCCGCATGCGGGCATTGACCCGGGGCGCACCGCGGGCCGCGATTCTGGCCATCGTCCTCGCCGCGCTGGCCGCGGCCGTTCCCATCGGCCCAGCCGTCGTTCGAGCCGGCGGAGGCCTGGTCACCGTCGCCGACGCGACGTACCTGGTCCAACCCGACCTGGCGCGGGTCCGCGTGACCATCGACGCGGTATCGACCTCCTACGAGGTGGACACGCCTGAGGGGCGGATCTACTACTCCGGCCTCACGATCTCCGTGCCGCCCGACGTGAGCAACGTGGCCGTCACCTCGAGTGGAGTTCCGCTTCGGGCCAGCGCCACGGCCACGGCCGACGTCACCCGGATCGAGATCGAATTCGGGACGGCTGTCTTTTACGGGCAGAGCTACGGATATCGGATCACCTTCGACATGGTCGACCCGGGCGGGACCGCGGACCGCGACTTTCGGATCGGCCACAGCGTGGCAGCATTCCCGGTCTGGGCATTCGGCAGCGATGGGGCCTCAGGCAACAGCGTGGTGGTCCTGCTTCCGCCGACCTTCACCCCGAGCGTGTATGGCGGACCGCTGAGCGAGACCATCCAGGGCGACGGATCGGTTCGGCTTGCCGCCAACGTGAGCGACGCATCGATCTGGTTCGCGTATGTCACGGCCGAGGGTCCGGGCCTGTTCACCAGCATCCCCTTCACCCTGACCGTGGGCGACGCGGAGGCCAGCGTGATCATTCGAGCCTGGGACGACGACCCGGACTGGGCCGCCCGCACGCAGGATCTGCTGACCGATGGCCTGCCGGCACTGGCCGAGCTCATCGGGCTGCCGTGGGCGGTGTTCGGGGACCTCAAGGTCGAGGAGTCCGCAAACCGGCTGGGCGACTACGCGGGGATCTACAACCAGACGACCGAGAAGATCAACGTCCGCTATGACGCCGATGCCACGGTGACCCTGCATGAAGCCGCACACATTTGGTTCAACGATGACCTCTTCCGCGACCGATGGATCGGCGAGGCGTGGGCCGAGTTCTACGCCGTCCACTCCGCCGAGGCGATCGGGGTCACCGGCGAGACCTTCACCCTGACCGATGACCTGCTGGCGGCCCGGATCCCGCTCAACGACTGGGCCGGCATCGGTTTCGAGGGCCCCGACGTCGAGCTATTCGCCTATGCCGCGTCCTACAACCTGGGCGAGCTGATCTACGCACGGACCGATTTTGAGGGGCTCCGGGACGTGTGGCGCGCCGCCAACGACGCCGAGATGGCCTACCAGCCGGTCCACGCCACGGGTTCGCCCCGGACCGGCGTGGCCATCACCCAAGATGGTTGGCAGCGTCTGCTGGACCTGCTCGAGGAGCGGACCGGAGCCGCTTACGACGACCTTTGGTCCGAGTGGGTCGTGAACGACGCGCAGAAAGCGCAGCTGACCGAGCGCGCCGAGACGCGCGCGCTCTACTTCGAGGGCGTGGCAGCGGCTGGAGAATGGGAACTGCCCGAGCGGATCCGCTATGAGCTGAGCAGCTGGCAATTCGAGGACGTCGTCGCCGAGCTCGAGCTGGGGGATCAGGTGCTGGCCAAGGCGGATGCCATCGCGGACCTGGCGGCCGACCTGGACCTCACGCCGCCGGACGAGTTGCAGGGGGCGTTCGAAGGCAACGATGGATTGGAAACCGCGCTGGAGGAGGGGGAGTCCGAGCTGACCGCGGTCGAGGACATCAAGGAAGCCACGACCGCGCTGGCCGCGGATCCCGGCTTCGTGGCCTGGGTCGGCCTCCTGTTCTCGGATCCCAGCCTCGAGCTGGCGGCCGCCCGTGATGCCTGGGAGGAGGGTGACAGCGAGTCGGCCGCGTCCGGGGCCGGCGCGGTCATGGTCATCCTGGACGAGGCCGAGGATCGCGGCGCCGAGCGGCTGGCGGCGAGCGGCGGAGTCGTGTTGGTCGTAGGGGGCGGGGCCGCCGTCCTCTGGCGACGTCGCGCCCGGCGTCGGCCGCCAACCGACTCAGCCGAGGTAGGCGAGGCGCCGGCCGATGGCGAGGCCTCTGCGGCGGCGGATCAGGCGCCGGCCGAACGCGACGACGAGGCGACCGGTTAGGCCGCCGACTCGTCGTCCTGCATCATCCCGAACGGATTGCCCTCAGTGTCGGTGGCGTAGGCCAACCAGCCAATGCCCGGCACCGCGTGCTTGGGATTGGTGATGGTTCCCCCCGCCGGCGACCGATGCCGCCGTCGATTCCCACCTCCGGTGCCTCGCCGGGGGTGACCAGCCAGTAATCGGTTGGGCCGCCCCACTTTTGGATCGTCTGCCGGGAGCTCGAAATGGATGACGCGGGACGACGCGGGCACCTCCGATCTGGGTGATAGCACTCCGATTCTCCTACGCCCACCTCCCGTAGACTCGTTCATCTTCGTGACCGGATCCATCACGGCCGTCCTGCTGGGCAACTTCACGCTCCGCTTCTCGACGGGGCTGACCGGTGCGCTGCTGCTCTTCTACCTGACCGACCTGCCGAAGTTCGACCCGGACGTTGTCGCGGTGTCGGCATTCACGGCCGGCGTCCTGGGGGCGCTGTACTTCGCAGCCGAGCTGATCCTGTCCCCGTTCTTCGGGATGGCGGCCGACCGGTTCGGGACGCATCGCCTCATGCAGCCGGGCCCGATCATGGGCGGCGTGGCGGTCATCGCCACCGCCCTGACCACCAGCGTCCCGCTGCTGGGGGGGTTGCGCTTCCTGGAGGGAGCGGCCGCGGCGGCCAGTGTCCCCGCCGCGTTGGGCTACATCGCCATCGCCACCTCGCGCAGCCAGGCGCTGCGGGGCCGCGTCGTGGCCCGATTCGAGGTGGCCACCCTGGGCGGGGTGGGCATCGGGTCGGCCGCGGCCGGCTTCCTGTACTCCGCCGCGGGGCCAACTGCGTTCTACCTCAACGCCGTCATCTACGGGATCACGCTGCTCATCCTGCGCTACGGGGTCGAGGACCTGCCCGAGCACGTGCCCGCCGCACCGGGCGAGGAGACCGTGCCGGCCGCCCTGTTCCACCTCGGGCGCTACCGCGAGGTGCTCCGCAGCCGGCCGGTGTGGCTGCTGGCCCCGACCTGGATCGCGCTCAACGCCCTCCTCGGCTCGTGGGGGACGCAAGCGTTGTTCCAACTGGTCCAGGAGCCATCGGATCGCTTCGCGGACCAGCTCTTGATGCAGGGCTTCGAGCCGTGGCAAGCTGGCCTCGTCCTGGGCGTCGGCCTGCTCGTGCTGTTCAGCGGACTCCTGTACTGGGGCAACCGGTTCGCGCGTCAACGACGGACGACGATCATCGGGATCGGGCTGGCCGGCGGCGGCGTCTTCGTGGCGGCGGTCCTGGCCGTCAACCACTCGTCCAGCCTGCCGATCTGGTTCCTGGCCGGTCTGCTGGGCATCGCCGCGGCCGGTCTCTTTGTGCTCGCCGGCGCCACGCCCGCCGCGGTCGGCTTCCTCTCCGACGTGAGCGAGGGATACCCCGGCCGGCGGGGCGTGATCATGGGCCTGTACTCGGTGTTCCTGGCCGTG
The DNA here is from genome assembly GCA_036397375.1 of Candidatus Limnocylindria bacterium. Lineage (GTDB taxonomy): Bacteria > Chloroflexota > Limnocylindria > QHBO01 > QHBO01 > DASTEQ01. Next base: position 3,672 of record DASWJA010000169.1, on the reverse strand, counting down.
GGCCAGATCATCGGCTCGGTCGTCGCCGGCGTGGCCGCGGAGTGGGGCGGCATCGACGGACTCCTCATCGCCAGCGGCGGCCTGCTCATCGTGGCGCTCATCCCGCTCGGACAGCTGCGCGCGGCGGAGCATCACATGCCCGTCCATCCGGCGGCGGCGACTGAGCGGTTGGACAGCGGGGAGTCGCTATCCTAGGCGCCCAATGCGCCTCTCCCGGCTCTTTTTCACGACCCTGCGTGAGGATCCCGCGGATGCCGAAATGGTCTCCCACCGCCTCCTCGTGCGGGCCGGGTATGTCCGCCAGCTGGGCTCGGGGATCTACACCCTGCTGCCCCTCGGCTTCCGGGTCACGCAACGCGTGGAGCAGGTCATCCGCGAGGAGATGAATGCCATCGGCGGCCAGGAGATGGAGATGCCGGTGGTCCACCCGGCCGACCTGTGGAAGGAGACGGGACGCTATCAGAAGATCGGTCCGGAGCTGCTGCGCTTCAAAGATCGGACGGGGCGCGACATGGTGCTTGCCTTTACCCACGAGGAGGTAGTCGCCGACCTGGTCCGCGACTTCGTGCGCAGCTACCGCCAGCTGCCGGCCATCGTGTACCACTTCCAGACCAAGTTCCGCGACGAGCCCCGCTCGCGGGGCGGGCTGATCCGGGTCCGCGAGTTCGTCATGAAGGACAGCTACACCTTGGACGCCGACGAAGCGGGGCTGGACCGCGGCTACGAGCTCCACCGAGGGGCATACGAGAAGATCTTCGGGCGCCTGGGTCTGCCCACCGTCCTGGTTGGGTCCGACGTGGGAGTCATGGGAGGCAGCCAGGCCCACGAGTTCATGGTCCTCAACGAGCACGGCGAGGACACCCTGATCCTGTGCGATTCGTGTGGGTACGCGGCCAACCAGCAGATCGCCGTCGTGGCCCGGCCGGACCCACCGGCCGAAGAACCGATGGCTCCCGAGGAGGTTGCCACCCCCGCCGCCGACACCATCGCCTCGCTGGCCCAGCAACTGGGGATCGGCGCCGATCGCACGGCCAAGGCCATGTTCTACGTCACCGGCGACGGCCGCCTGGTGACCGCCATCGTGCGCGGGGACTTCGAGGTCAACGAGACGAAGCTGACCAACGCCGTGAAGGCGGTGGGTGGCCTGCGGCCGGCCCATGTCGAAGAGATCCGGGCCGCCGGCATGGAGCCCGGCTACGCCTCGCCGATCGGTGCCCATGACACGGTAGTGGTGGTCGACGAGCTGGCCGCCCGCTCGCCGAACCTGGTGGCGGGCGCCAATCGGCACGGGTACCACCTGCTGAACGTGAACCACGGCCGCGACTTCAGCGCCGACCTGGTGGTGGACATCACCAACGCGCGCGAGGGAGACCCGTGCCCCCGGTGCGGCGAGCCGGTCGTTCTGCGCCACGGGATCGAGGTCGGCAACATCTTCAAGCTGGGCACCGACTTCACCAGGGCCCTGGGCGCCACGTTCCTGGCCGAGGACGGCAGCCGTCAGCTGGTGACCATGGGCAGCTACGGGATCGGCCTCGGGCGCAACGTGGCGTGCATCGTCGAGGAGCACCACGACGACAAGGGGATCGTCTGGCCACGCGAGGTGGCGCCCTACCCGGCGCACCTGGTCGCGCTCGGAGCCGGCAAGGACCCGGCCGTCGGCGAGGCCGCCGAGGGCCTGTATCAGCGCTTGACCGATGCCGGGGTGGAGATCCTGTACGACGACCGTGATGAATCTCCCGGCGTCAAGTTCACCGATGCCGAGCTGCTGGGAATGCCGACCATCCTGACCATCTCGACCCGGTCACTGGCTGCGGGCGGGGTGGAAGTCACCGATCGGGCCAGCGGCGAGCGCGCGGTCCGCCCACTCGTCGACGTGGAAGCCGATCTGGTCGGCGCCGCCTAGACGTCGCGCAGCTGGGGGAAGACCTCGGCCCCGAGCCGCTCCAGGTGGGACGTGTCGTTCACGCCCCGGACGCTGAAGATGACATGCTGGGCGCCGGCCTCGGCCAGGGCACCCCATCGGTCAATCAGCTGAGCGGGCGAGTCCCGCTCCCAGTCCACGCCCTTGAGCACGCTCCGCTCGATCTCCTCGTATGGGCGCCCCACGCGCTGGCAGTGCTCGCGCAGGATCGCGTACTTGTGACGCAGGGTGTCGGGATCACCAAACACGTTGGAGGCGTCCGCGTACTGGGCCACCAGGCGCAGCGTCTTCCGCTCCCCGCCCCCGCCGATCATGATCGGGACCCGCGGACGGCTGAGGGACTGGGGCGAGTTCAGCAGCCGAGTGGCCGTGAAGTGCTTCCCGTCGTGCCGTCCTTGGCTGCCGCTGCCTCCGCGCCACATGGCGTGGGCCATCTGGAGCGTTTCCTCCAGCATCTCGAAGCGCTCGCGCAGCGGCGGAAAGGGCCAGCCCAGGCCTCGGGACTCTTCCTCGTTCCAGGCGGCCCCGATCCCGAACCAGGCCCTGCCACCGGACAGCACGTCCAAGGTGGTGGTGGCCTTGATCCAGATGCCGGGCGGCCGGTAGTGGATCCCGCCCACCATCAGCCCCAGGCGAGCCCGCTTCGAGTGGGCGGCCATGAAGGCCAGGGCGGTCTGCCCGTCGAGCATCGGCGCCTCAGGCGGACCAAGGCCCCGGATCTGGAAGAAGTGGTCCATGACCCAGATCGAGTCGAACCCGACCTCGTCGGCGGTCTGCACCACGCGGGCCAGGGTGGGACCGATGCCGGCTGCGCCGCCGGGCCAGGTGAAGGAGCTGATCTGGAGGCCGAACTTCACGCGGCGGTGGGGGCAGGAACGGCTGCCCCGCGCAACCTCATGACTCGACCGTGACGCCCTTCCAGAAGGCGACGTAGCCCTCGATGTTCTTGGCCGCGTCCGACGGCTCGGGATAGAACCACGCGGCGTCGCGGTTCTCCGCGCCGTCGACGGCCAAGCTGTAATAGCTGGCCTCGCCCTTCCACCAACACGTGGTGTGGGTGTCGCTCGGCTGCAGGAACTCGGTTTTCACGGTCTCGGGCGGGAAGTACACGTTGCCTTCGACCATCTCGAAGCGGTCGCTCTCGGCGATCACCGCCCCGTTCCAGGTTGCGCGTGCCATGGCCGTAGGGTACTCCGGATTGCAAAGCACCAGCGGTAGGCCATTGGAGTGGTGCGTCGGGGCACCAGCGGCACGGCACCCCGACGCGAAACCGTCCGCCGGAAGCCTTACGCGACAGCCTCGGCTGCAGCCATCGCCACCGGCTCGTACTCGACATCGGTCAGTCCGCCGGCCAGGTACTGGTCGTAGGCCGCCATGTCGAAGTAGCCGTGCCCCGACAGATTGAACAGGATGACGCGTGGCTCACCCGCCTCCCGGGCCTCGAGCGCCTCGTCGATGGCGGCCCGGATGGCGTGGCTCGACTCGGGGGCCGGAATCAGCCCCTCGGTCCGAGCGAACTGGATGGCGGCCTCGAAGCACGTGTTCTGGCCGTACGCCCGGGCCTCGATGAACCCCAGCTCGTACAGGTGCGATACCAGCGGCGCCATGCCGTGATAGCGCAGCCCGCCAGCGTGAATCGGCGCCGGCCGGAACTCGTGACCCAGGGTATGCATCTTCAGCAACGGGGTCATCCCCACCGCGTCGCCGAAGTCATACCGATACTCCCCGCGAGTCAGGCTCGGACACGAGGC
>DASWJA010000168.1:0-4427 GCA_036397375.1 Candidatus Limnocylindria bacterium | reverse complement strand
GTCGACCACGACCTCGATGGTGTGCTGGTAGTAACGATCGAGTTTGATCTCCTCGGTGAGCTCACGAACCTCGCCGTCGACCCGGGCCCGGGCGAAGCCTTGCTTGGCCAGATCGGAGAGCAGCCCCTCGTACTCGCCCTTGCGCCCCCGCACCACCGGGGCCAGCACCTGGAACCGGGTCCCCTCCTCCAGCTCGAGGATCCGGTCCACGATCTGTTGGGGGGTCTGGCGATCCACCGGGGTCCCGTCGTGAGGGCAATGGGCGATCCCGATCCGGGCGTAGAGAAGCCGGAGATAGTCGTGGACCTCGGTGACCGTGCCCACCGTCGACCGTGGGTTACGCGACGCGGTCTTCTGATCGATCGAGATCGCCGGCGAGAGCCCTTCGATGAAGTCGACATCGGGCTTGTCCATCTGCCCCAGGAACTGGCGGGCATACGCCGACAAGGACTCGACGTAGCGCCGCTGGCCCTCGGCGTAGATGGTGTCGAACGCCAGGCTCGACTTTCCCGATCCCGACAGGCCGGTGATCACGATCAGCCGGTCCCTCGGCATCTCCACGTCGAGGTTGCGCAGGTTGTGCTCGCGCGCGCCGCGCACGACGATCCGTTCCGAGGGCATCGGGCGGGATGATATCAGACCGATATGAACGCCTGTTCGGTTTGAGAAGTGGGCTAGATTCGGGCCGCGGGTGGCTCCAGCCGATGCTCGCCGATCGTCCGCAGCTGGATGATGGTCGACACCAGCGCCAGCCCGAGGGCTGCGAGCCACCATCCGACGTTGGCCGAGATGATGGCGGTCACGACCCCGGTCCCCACGGCCGTGACGTCGATGGCGCCGAGCAGGATCAGCAGTCCGGCGATGAACGCGTGAGCCCCACCCAGCGCGGTGACCACCACCAGGGCGACCAGCGGCACACCGGACAGGACGGCCAGAACGGCCAGGACGGCTCCGACCACGAGGCCGATCCCGAACGCCGCCAGCCCCGTACCCGAGAAGCCGATGAGGGTCATGAAGCCCCATCCGAGCCAGTACCCGACCGAGGCGAACGCGATCACCACCGCGAGATACCAGAACAGGTACGCCAGCACGGCGAAGACCAGGCCCGCGATGGCGCCCCCCACCCAGCTGATGGTCGTGGTCAGGAATCCCTGGCCCAGCAGCTCCTGCAGGACGTGGGCGGCGAAGATGAAGCCAGCGAAGAAGCCCCAGATCGGCAGCAGGATCAGGGCCAGCCGATAGCCCAGCAGCATCCAGCCGGCGCCGAGCGCGATGGCGACGACTCCGATGACGATGGCCGGTGCCTCCACGCGGCCACGATACGCTCAGTGCACCAGGCCGTCGGTGTCGGTCACCACGAACGTGTTGCCCTCGAAATGGCCGGTCACGACCACCTGTTCGAGCAGCAGATGCCAGCCATCCGGCTGGGCTCGGGGCGGGAACGGCTCCCCGGTGGGCGCCGCCAGACGGAGGCCGATGGATTCCAGGGCTGCCTGCGTGGCACCGGCCGCAGGCTGCTCGGCCAAGAGGAGACGGAGGGGGCAGGTGCGCTCCAGCCAGGACGCATCGGGACGCTGGTCGGGATCGGGGTGGCAGTCATCGGCCAGGTTTGCGTACCAGCCCACCAACTGAAGCTCGCTTGAGCCGTAGGCCGCCACCGGATCCGCCGCAGCCAGGACCTCGGACACGTCGATTCGTTCCAGCTCGGCTCGTCGCTCTCCCAGGCTCCCGACAGTCAGGAACAGAGCGACCATCCCGATGAGAACGAGCGGGACCGCCAGCCAGGCCAGCCGCTCGGCTCGAGGTGCCGCCGCGGTCACCGGGCGCTGATGAGCTCCACCGCCCGAAGGTCGTCGGCGATGGCCAGGCGCAGGGCGCGGCGCACGCCGGCCCCGCCCGGCCCGGCCGTGAAAAGGGCCGTGGTCAGGGCGTCGCGGGCAGCGTAGATCCGAGCGAGCCCCGCTGCCGCCTCGTCGCTCGGGCCCGGTGTCCCCAGCTCAGAGGCCAGCGCCGCGTCCTGGGCCGCCAGCCAGGCCAGCCGCTCGGCGGCCGTCGGCTGAACGTCGAGCGCCGCGGCCAGCTCCTCGCGCGCGAGCTCCGCCCAGCCCAGCCAGGTCGCGAACTCGTCCGCGGACGGAGGCAGCTCGTCGAGTGAGAACGATGCGCGTCCGCGCCCCCCATCGGCTCTCTCGCCTGCGGCCGCGCGCTCGACCTCGTACCAGTTGCCCACCGGCTCGGCGAGAGATTCTCCATGCGCGCGGAGCCATCCGACAAAGTCCGTCACCCGCGCCGGTACCGCGGCGACGGCGGACGCCGGGTCATCGCCGACCGCCGCACAGCCTGGGAGCTCGCCGGCGAAGGCCATCGCCCGCCCCGCCGCGTCAACGCCCGTCTCGACGAACACGGCGTGGGGCAGGGTGCCGGCCACGACCCTGGACCGACTAGCGTCGCCGCGGCGGGCGGCGCCGCGTCCCGGCCGGGATGACGCGGGGTCGCGCGGCCAGGCTGAACATCTCGCGACGCGGGCCGGATCCGGAACCCCATCCATCGCGGCCGGCGTCCGCGGCCGCCGCATACACGTCGGCCGGGATCTCCCCCGGCGCCGCCGCCAGCTCCTCGCGCAGGCGTCGCAGGGCGACCAGCTCGTCTCGCAGGGCCGCCGCACGCTCGAACTCGAGGTTGCGCGCCGCCTCGCGCATCTGGGACTCCAGCCGGCTGGCCAGCTCGGCCACCTCCTCGCTTCCCCGACCTTCCAGGTCGAGGGCCTTCCGCTCTTCGGCCACCCGCCGCAAGCCCTCGTGGATGTCCCGGATGGCCTTTGTGATCGTCTCCGGGACGATCCCATGCTCGGCGTTGTAGGCGACCTGCTTCGCGCGCCGCCGATCGGTCTCCTCGATCGCCTGCCGCATGGCTGCCGTGTCGCGATCGGCATACATGATCACCCGGCCGCCCACGTTGCGCGCCGCCCGGCCGATCACCTGGATGAGCGACCCGCCGCTGCGCAGGAAGCCCTCCTTGTCGGCGTCCAGGATCGCGACCAGAGTCACTTCCGGCAGATCCAACCCCTCCCGGAGCAGGTTGATGCCGACCAGGACGTCGTACACCCCCAGCCGCAGGTCGCGCAGGATCTCCACCCGCTCCAGGGTGTCCACCTCGCTGTGCAGCCACTGGACCTTGATCCCGAGCTCGGCCAGGTAGTCCGCCAGGTCTTCGGCCATCTTCTTGGTCAGCGTCGTAACGAGGACGCGCTCCCCGCGGGACACCGTGTCGCGGATCTCCGCCAGCAGGTCGTCCACCTGGTGGGCGGTTGGGCGCACGGTGATGGCCGGGTCCACTACTCCCGTCGGCCGGATGAACTGCTCGACCACCCGCTCGGCGCGTTCCGACTCGTACGGTCCCGGCGTCGCGCTCATGGAGACGACCTGGTTCAGGTGCGCCTCCCACTCGTCGAAGGTCAGCGGCCGGTTGTCGAGCGCGGACGCCAGCCGGAAGCCGAACTCGACCAGGATCTCCTTCCGCGTCCGGTCGTTCTTGTACATGCCATGCACCTGCGGGATCGTGATGTGGCTCTCGTCGATGACCAGCAGGAAGTCGGTCGGGAAGTAGTCGATCAAGGTCCACGGCCGGCTGCCCGCTTCCCGGCGTGACAGGTGGCGGGAGTAGTTCTCGATCCCCGGGCAGAAACCCACCTCGCGGAGCATCTCGAGGTCGAAGGTCGTGCGCTGGCGGAGGCGGGCGGCCTCCAGCGCCTGGCCGTTGGCCTCCAGCTCGCGGACCCGGAGCTCCATCTCGGCCTCGATGTCGTCGATGGCGACCAGCAGCTTGTCGCGCGGCGTCACGTAATGCGTGGCCGGGTAGAAGTTCACCTCGGAACGTTCCGCGAGGACCTCGCCGGTCAGCCCATCAACCTCCACGATGCGCTCGACCTCGTCGCCCAGGAAGTCGATCCGGACCACCTCCTCGCCGTGCGGCGGCTGCACCTCCACCACATCCCCACGGACGCGGAACCGCGAACGAGAGAGGGCTGCATCGTTGCGCTGGTACTGGAGGTCGACCAGGTGGCGCAGGACACCGTCACGGCGGTAGTGGCCCCCGACCTTGAGGTTGATCACGGTGGCCCCGTAGTCGATCGGGGCGCCGAGCCCGTAGATGCACGATACCGAGGCCACGATGATGACGTCCCGCCGCTCGAACAGGGCCCGGGTCGCGTTGTGGCGGAGGCGGTCGATCTCGTCGTTGCGCGTCGAATCCTTCTCGATGTAGGTGTCGGAGCGGGGCAGATAGGCCTCGGGCTGGAAGTAGTCGTAGTAGCTGACGAAGTACTCGACCGCGTTCTGCGGGAAGAACTCGCGGAACTCCTGGTACAGCTGGGCGGCGAGGGTCTTGTTGTGGGCCATCACCAGCGTCGGGCGCTGCACGGCCTCGAT
>DASWJA010000167.1:0-9677 GCA_036397375.1 Candidatus Limnocylindria bacterium | reverse complement strand
GTCGGCCGAGCTGCTCATCAAGCTCAACGCGCAGGGCGTGCGGATGGATCAAGTGGGCGTCACGCACTACCCGCGGACCGCGGGACAGAACACCGGCGCCAGCTTCCTGAAGATCATGCGCACCTTCCGGGACATCTTCCGGCTGCGCTGGGCACTGTGGACCGACCGGGAGCGGACACTGGGGTCGTCGCCAGGAACCTAGCCCCGGCTACTCGGTGGGTGGGCGGCCCTCGGACGGTGGGCGGCCCTCGGACGGCCCCAGGTCGACGTCCAGCGAGTTCACGAAGTCGCGGAACACGGCCAGCTTCTCGTCGTCCTCGCCCAGCTCGCCGTTCGTCTCCGGCTCGACGCCGGCCTCGTCCAGCACCCGTTCGTCGACGTAGATGGTCGACCCGGTCCGGATGGCGACCGCGATCGCGTCCGAAGTCCGCGAGTCGATCTCGGTCTCCCCGCCCTCGGCGGTCTCCAGGTACAGGCGGGCGTGGAAGGTCCCATCGCTGACATGGGTGACCACAACTCGACTGAGAGAGCCGTGAACCGCCCCCAGTACGGTGACCAGCAGGTCATGGGTGAGCGGACGCTCGGCGCTGATGCCCTGCAGGCGCATGGCGATGGCGTTGGCCTCCGACGGACCGATCCAGATGGGCAGGTATCGGTCCCGTTCGGTCTCCTTGAGGATCACCACGTGCTGACTCGACAGGACGTGAACCCGCACGCTTTCGACGACCATCTCAATGAGCTGGGTCACAGTCCGATTCTAGTGGCTGCTACTCCAGCACGACGCGGATGATCCGATCCGGGGTCAGCAAGTAGGCCGCCGGCGGGCCGTCGGGGGTGGACAGGACCTCCATTCCGAGGACCTCGTCCAGCAAGCCGGCGGCATCACCCCGGCGGGGCGCCATCCACTGCCCGAGGAAGGCCCCGTCGGCGCGTCCGAAGGCAATGATTCGCGCGTTGGCGGCGTCGTAGACGAAGAACTGGTCGCGGTCGCCGATGGTGGCGCTGTCCAGGTGCTGGTAGTCCAACGGCTCGCGGACCGCGGCATCCGGCGGCGGATCCAGCGAGAAGTCCGACTGCGGGACCGGCGTGCCGAAGTTGACCCGGGTCACCGTCGCGCGCTGGAGGAGCCACAGGTTGGCATCCGCGCGCAGGTCGCGGGCGGCGGCCGGGTTGAGGTCCGCGGCCCCGCTGAGGAACGACTCGGGTGGATCGGGGAAGGTGACCGGGATCACGGCCGGCGGGGTCCACTTCCAGACCACGCCGCTGGCGTCGTCCACCGCGTACAGGGTGAAGATCTCGAGCGGGGGCCGATGCTGGAGCGCGGTCAGCAGCCGGCTCGCCGGGTCCAGGTCCTCGATGCCGGCCAAGGGCATCCGGCGCGGGACGCGCTCGACCAGGTCCGCGCGCCACGCCTGGCGCGCGCGGTCGACGATGACGACGTCGGTGGCCGCCGTGGCGAGCAGCCAGGGCTCGCCGGCCACGCCCCCGTCCAGCTCCTGACCGGCCCGGTAGACGACCTCCGCGCTGCCGGTCGCCGGGTCCACGCGGACCACCCGACCCCGACCGGTGTCGATGATCCACAGCGAGGCATCGGAGGCGGCGACCATCCGTTCAGGCGAGACCGCGGTGAACGCCGCCGCCAGGTCCACCACGGTCGTCAGCTCCCGGATGCGGGACACGGCGTACAGCGCATCGAGCCGGCCGTCCAGCCGGATGCGGAGCGGTTCGAGCGCCGATGCCAACACCCCGGCTCCCTCGGCCCGGTCGAGGGCTCGCTCGGCATTGGCCAGGAGATCCTTGGCCTGCTCCGGGTCGCGCTCCACCAGGTCCTGGCCGTCAATCCGGTCCTCCACCCCGGCGATCAGCCCTTCAGCCTCGGCCACGGCCTCGCGGGCCACCGTCAGGCGCGGGATGGCCTGCGTGGGATCCAGCGACGGGTAGCTGGCCACGGTGACGCCGGCGGCCACCAGGCCGGCGACCGCGACCATGCCGAGCGCCCCCAGACGCCACCGCCGCCGCGCCTCGAGGGCCTCGGTACGCACCACCCGCCGGGGGTAGTCCACCCGACGGCGGGGCATGAGGGCCATCAGGCGCCCGATGAACAGGTCAATTGAGCCGCCGAGCCGCGACTGCGCGTTATCCACGGCCTGGTCGGCGCGTCGGATGGCTCCCCCAACCGCATCGGCGCCCGGCACCGGGCTGCGGTCCGGAAGCCCCGCCAGCGGATCAGCCGGTCGGACCGGCTCGAGCCGATGGGTGGTCGCGGTGAGGCCGATCGCGGTCAGCTCGATCGTGATCAGGCCGTCGGAGCCCGAACCGCCCCGATCCAGGAACAGGCGATGCAGGTGCTGCGCGGCGGCCGCGGGCCGCAGGTCCAGCAACGCCTGGCGCGTGTCCTCGGCCCCGATCACCTCGGCCAGGTTGCGACTGACCAGCGCCACGCGATCCCCGCCCGCCAGCTCGCCGGACCAGGTCACCGGCTCGATCTCGAGCGCCTCCCCCAGCGAGTCGGCGATCAGCCGGCCCGAGCCGAGGTCATCGCCCGCCGGCAGGGGTGGTGGCAGCTCGTAGATGCGCTCGCCGCGCACGATGATCGCGCCGGCGGGGCCGATCTTGGCCACGTGGAGCTCCGCGGCCCGGATGGCGACCCCGACCACGCTGATCCGCGCTCCCCGGGTCAGGCCCACCCGTGCGCGGGCGTGGTAGAGGCGCCGGTTGGCCTGGGCCACGGCGCGGGCCAAGGTGTTGAGCGGACCGGCCGACAGGTCGTAGTAGTAGTCGTGCTCGATCGCCTCCAGCATCTGCTGGGCCGCCCGCACCGTGCCGGCCCCGGCCTCCGTCAGCTGGGCCAGCAGGTAGAGGCTGCCCTTGGTTCGGACCGGGGCCCCCACCGTCGGCTCGTTGACCCGGACCAGGTCGGTCGCGTCCGGCGCGCGCTCCGCCTCGGGGACGAGGCCGAACCGTGTCGCCAGGCGCTGGCTCACGACGGGCCCTCGGTCGCCCCTGGGCGGACCACCACGGCCAGGCTGCGCAGCTGGTACAGGGCGCCGGGGCGGCCGCGCTGGCGTTCGTTGACGGCCTGGGCCAGGCGATCGCCACGCAGCTTGAGTTCGGCGGCCAGGATCGGCTCGGGGGTCACGACCGTAGCCACACCGTTGTTGACACTGACCAGGCGGCTCCACATCCCGTGGGGCGCGAGTCCGGCCTCGGCCACGGCCTCCAGCCACGCCAGGCGGGCCTGGGCCAGGGCCAGCTGCTCCGCCGCGCCGGGCCCCACGCACTGGAGGAGCGCGCGCTGGACGGCGCTCACCGCTTCCTCGGTCGTCGGCCGTTTGCTCACGCGGCCTTTCCTCACGCCACCCGTGAGGTGCGTGCCAGCCGGCCCTCGCCCACGCTCCAGACGGGCACGCGGTGCCGGTGGCGGGCGGGCAGCAGGGCTGGGTCGGTGATGGTGACCAGGACCTGGCCCCGTTGCCGGAGCAGGTCGAGTCCCCGCGCCGACCGTTCCGGGTCCAGCTCGCTGAACACGTCGTCGAGGAGCACGATGGGCGACGGTCCGCCGCTCTCCGCCAGCAGATCGGTCTCCGCCAGCTTGAGCGCCACGATGATCGTCCGTTGCTGGCCGCGGCTGGCGTGGGCCGCCACCGCCAGGCCGCCCAGCGTGACCGCCAGATCGTCGCGCTGGGGGCCCACCAGCGACATCCCGTTCCAGATCTCCTTCTGGCGGACGTCCTCCAACCGGCGTCGGATGGCCTGGGCGAGGACCAGCGGGTCGGCCTGGGCCGGATCGGTGCGGGCCGCCTCGCGACCGGTCCAGGCATCTTTCAGCGCGTCGGCGTAGGACAGCCCGACCCGGTCGTCCAGCTCATCAGCGGGCGCCACCGCATCGTGAAGCGGGCCTATGCGCGTCGCCAGGTCGAAGACCAGGTCCACGCGCGCAGCCGTCACCCGGCCACCGATCTGCGCCAGCTGTTCGTCCCAGACGGCCAGCTCGGCCGGGTCCGCTTCCTCGGCCCGGATGGCCCGCAAGAGCGCGTTGCGCTGGGCAAGTACCCGGGCCAGGTCCAGCATGTCGCGTGCCGTCCCCCTCGAGCGCTGGGCCAGGATGGCGTCCAGGAAGCGGCGCCGCTCCGAAGGCGATCCCACCAGGAGCAGCATCTCCTCGGGGCGGAACAGAACCGCGCGCACCGTATCGGCCAACGACGCCTGGCGGCGCGCCACCCCGTTCACGGTCAACCGGCGCCGGAGGCCGGGCGGCGGCTCCACCCCGGGGAGCACCAGCTCGACCTGTTCGGTGGCGTCGCCCCCGGTCATTGGCGCCAGGTCCAGGCGGACGCGAGCCAGCGGAGCGCCATGCGTGACCAGGTCGGCGTCGGCCGCGGGCCGGTGGGACCGGCCTGAGACGGTGACCCACACCGACTCGAGCAGGTTGGTCTTGCCGGCTCCGTTGGGGCCGGCGATGACGGTCAGCCCCGGGTCGGGCTCCAGCTCGGCGGAGGCATAGCTCCGGTAGTGGTCGAGCAGGAGACGAGCGAGACGCACATCACATCAGGAGGCGGTGCGCACCGGCATGATGACGTGGACGTAGTCGTCCTTGCCGACCCCACGGATGACGCCGGGGGCCAACGGGCCGGAGAGCTCGAGGATGGCCTCCTCGGCGCCCAGGGCGCCGAGGACATCGGTCAGGTAGCGGGCGTTGAAGGCGATAGTGGTGGGCGTGCCCTCCACGGTGGCCTCGAGCGTGTCCGCGTTGTCGCCGATGTCGACCGCGTGAGCGCTGATGGTGACGCCGGGCGCCTCGCCGTCCTCGCCGCCGACTTCGACCTTGATGATGTTGGCCGAGTCGCGAGCGAAGAAGCTCGCGCGGCGGGTGCCGGCCAGGAACGCCTCGCGGTCGACGGTGGCGCGTGAGGTCCACGCGTCCTTGCGCGGGACAACCGGCTCGTAATTCGGAAACTGGCCCTCGATCAGTCGGCTGACCAGGTCGATCCCCTCGACGTGGAACAGCACCTGGCTGCGGTTGGGGGTGATGGTGATCTCGACCGGCGCCTCGGCGTCGGGGAGGACGCGCACCAGCTCGGCATAGCTGCGCCCGGGCACCACGATCGTGGTTTCGACGCTGACCGGGCGGGCCAGGACCAGGGTGCGGACCGCGATCCGGTAGTTGTCGGCCGCGGCCAGGGTCATCGTGTCGCCCTCCAGCCGGGTCAGAACACCGGTCAGGATGGGTCGCGACTCGTCGCTCGCAGCCGCGAACACGACCTCACCCAGGGCCTCGCGCAGGACCCGCGCGTCGACGGCGGTGAGCGCCGCCTCGCCGATCGCTCCGACCACGGGGAACTCGTCGGCCTCGATGCCCTTGATCGAGGCGCGGCTTCCCCCACACGTGACCTTCAGGCTGCGGTCTTTGGCCGAAAGCTCCAGGTCGATGCGCTGGGGCGGCAACGACCCGACCAGATCGGTCAGGAGTCGGGCCGGGACGGTGATCTCGCCGGGGTCCTCGACCTTCGCCGGCACCCAGCACGTGATGCCGATCTCCAGGTTGGTGGCAGTGAGCTTGAGCCCGCCATCCTCCGTGCGGAGCAGGACGTTGGCCAGGACCGGCAGGGTGGCCCGGCTGGCCACTGCCCGGCTGACGATGCCGAGACCCCGGGCCAGGTTCTCCTGCATGACGGAGAGGTTCATGAAATGCGTCTCACTACGGTTCCCCTGAAGCATAGAGTCTTTGAATCGTCGTCTCTGGTAGTAGGGGTGTGGATGATGTGGACATCCCCGCCATCTGGTTTCGGAAGGCCGTCCGGCGCGTGTTGGCAGCCCGGGGATGCGCGGTTGGCACGCCAGCCGGATTCGTCGATGGCCGGCTGACAAGCCCTTGGCCGGCACCGCGGAGCGTCATCTGCGGCCGGCTTGCGCTCCCCCGCCTGTCCCCAGCCCCAGGCCGGTTGTCCACCACCTCACTCCGAGTAGATCATCTCCCGCACGGCACTGATCTCACGGCGCAGCTCGTCGTTCTCCGCCATCTCGCGGTTGATCTTGTCGCAGGCGTGCAGCACGGTTGAATGGTCGCGGCCGCCGAGCTCGGCGCCGATCCGCAGGAGAGAGATATCGGTCTCTTCCCGGATCAGGTACATCGCGATCTGGCGCGGAACGACGATCGCCTTCTCCCGCTTGCTGCTGCGCAGCTGATCGAGGTTCACGCCGTAGTAGTCCGCCACCACGCGCACGATGCGCTGCGGCGTGATGGACCGCTTGCGCGGGTTGTACATGACATTGCTGAGCACCGCCGACGCCAGCTCGATGTTGATCGGTGCCCCACTCATGGAGGCATAGGCCAGGACCCGGTTCAGGGCGCCCTCCAGCTCACGGACGTTGCTCACCACCTTGCGCGCGATGAACTCGATGACCTCCGGCGGAATGAGGTGCAGCTGGTCCTCGGCCTTCGATCGCAGGATGGCGATCCGGGTCTCCAGGTCGGGCGGGGTGAGATCGGCGATGAGCCCCATCTCGAACCGCGAGCGAAGCCGCTCCTCCAGGGTGGTGATGGCCTTGGGCGGCCGATCCGAGCTGAGGACGATCTGCTTGCCGATCTCATGGATGGCGTTGAAGGTATGGAAGAACTCCTCCTGGGTCCGCTCGCGCTCGGCGATGAACTGGATGTCGTCGATGAGCAGGACGTCGATGCGCCGATATCGGCCCCGGAAGTCCTCCATCTTCTGCTCGCGGATGGAGTTGATGAAGTCGTTGGTGAACTTCTCGCTGGTCGCGTACAGGATCCGCTTGCGCGGAAACTTGGCCGCCACCGCGTGCCCGATGGCGTGCATCAGGTGGGTCTTGCCCAGGCCGACCCCGCCATACAGGAACAGTGGGTTGTAGGCGTGGCCGGGCCGCTCGGCGACCGACAGGGCAGCGGCATGCGCCAGCCGGTTGGCACTGCCGACGATGAAGTTCGCGAACGTGTACCGCCCGTTGAGGTTGACCGCGTTCCCGCTGGGCGTGGAGACCGGGACCGGCGTCAGCTCGTCACTCGACTGCTCCGGGGCAGGGCCGGGGGCATCGGCCACCACGAACTCGACCCGCACCGACCGGCCGACCACCCGGGCCAGGGTCTGGCTGACCAGGGTCCGATAGCGGTTGTCCAGCCAGTCCCGGGTAAACCCGTTGGGCGCCGAGATGCGGAACAGATGCTCGTCGATCTCCTCGAGCGAGGTGTCCTTCAGCCAAGTTTCAAAGTTGGCGGCCGAAAGACTGACCTGCAGCTCGCCGAGGACGGCGCGCCACACCTGTTTCGCATCCATTCGACAGACGCCTCCAGGCCGGCCGCGGGGAGCCACGGACCGGGCGAAATCCGGGATTCTGGTGCTCCTCCGGGGCGGGCACGGCCCGTTTGGTGGGCGTCTGGCTCCGGGGGGTCGGCGTAGTGTAGCGCCCGCCGCTAGCCCGGGCAATGATTCGCAGCCAGTTACCCCCGACCGGGGTTTGACACCCCGCGACGAGGGTAGGCTAGAATCGCCGCCACGCGACGCAGACCGTCAACGACGCACCGATGAGGCTGGCGAAACGCCAGCCTCGCGCGTGTTCGGCGGCCCCGCGGCGCCCTGGTTGAACAGAGGGTGAGCACGCGACGATGAAACGGACCTACCAGCCCAAGAAGCGCGCCCGGAAGCGGAATCACGGCTTTCGGGCTCGCATGGCTTCCAAGGGCGGTCGCCGCGTGCTTTCCCGCCGTCGGGCGAGGGGGCGCAACCGGCTGAGCGCCTGACCTCCCGGACCCGAAGCCGTGCCGGCCTATCCGACGCTCCGTCGTCGAGCCGATTTCGAAGCGGTGACGCGATCTGGAACCGTCAGCGCCACCCGGCTGCTGGTCCTGCGGGCCCGGCGAACCGACGAGCCGATCACCCGGATCGGCCTGGCAACCCCGGCCACCTTGGGCGGGGCGGTGGAACGGAATCGGGTACGACGCCGCGTGCGTGAGCTGGTCCGGGTGCGCTATGGCGAGATGGGAGCGGGTTGGGACCTGCTGGTGATCACGAAACCTGACGCTCGACGCGCGACGTTCGCGGAGTTGGGGGCTGCCCTCGACACGCTGCTCGCGCGCGCCGGGGTGACCGGAGCATGACCGCGTGCGGCTGATCGGGTTGGGCCTCATCCGGGCTTACCAGCGGCTCACGTTCTGGATGCCGCCGACCTGCCGGTATACGCCGACCTGCTCGGCCTACACCTACCAGGCCATCGAGCGCTACGGGTTCTTCCGCGGGTCGTGGATGGGCGTCCAGCGCGTCGCGCGCTGTCATCCGTTCCATCCCGGCGGCTACGACCCGGTCCGCTAGGGAACGCCGCGTGGAACCGATTCTGGCCGCCGGATTCTTCGGGATCGAGACCTTCACCCCGCCCTGGGACGTCATCTTCCTCCCCCTCTTCAACGCCCTGGTCGGGCTGTACCGCGTCCTCTTCAGCGACCTGGCCCTGTCCATCATCGGCTTGACCATCCTCATCCGGACCGTGCTGGCGCCGCTGTTCGTGCGCCAGATCCGCTCCCAGAAGGAGATGCAGCGGATGCAGCCGCTGGTCCGCGAGGTCCAGCGCAAGCACAAGGGCAACCAAAAGAAGATCAGCGAGGAGACCGCGGCCCTGTACCGCGAGCACGGCGTGAACATGTTCGGGGGTTGCCTGCCGCTCCTCCTCCAGCTCCCGATTCTGTTCGCGCTCTACCAAGTACTGATCCGGGCGTCGAGCGCCGTCACCTATTCCCCATCCGAGGAGCAGCGGGCCAGCTTCGACGCCTTCCTGGCCGCCAACCCGGCGATCGAGTCCCTTGGCAACGACCAGTACCACATCCCATTCGACGGGTCGTGCGGGATTCCATCCGACTTCCACTCGTTCCTGCCTCTGAACTGCCAGCTCATCACCCCGTTGAAGCTCGATGCGCCGGTGGACACGGTCATCGAGTGGCTTACCAATCCCTTCACCGGGGTGTCCCTGAACCTGGGCACGATTGACCACGCCTTCTCGGTCTTCCTGTTCGGCGGCTTCGCCATATCCGGCATCGCCATCATCGCGGGCATCCTGCAGTTCATCCAGGTTCGCATGACCTCGGCACGCGCCGGAAGTGATGACCCGACCGCGACCACCACCCAGACCATGACCTACCTGTTCCCGATCATGACCGTGGTCTGGGGCGGCATCTTCCCCAGCGGCCTGGTCCTGTACTGGGGCGTGTACACCGCCTACCTGATCATCCAGCAGTTCCTGATCATGGGCTGGGGCAACCTCTTCCCGCTCTTCGGCTGGCAGCCGCGCTGGGCACCGAGCCCCGAGGCCGGTGACATCGGCATGACCCGCCCCGCCAAGAGCCCCACACCACCACCGACCGATGGGCGCGAAGCTCCCGTGCCAGCCAGGGCTGGCGGGCAGCGCCGCTCGAGTCGGAAGCGACGAGGCCGGGAGGGCCGAAGACGATGACATTCAAGGAATTCACCGGAAAGAACGTGGAGGAGGCGATCCGAGCCGCCATGCGCGAGTTCGCCTCGGACCTGGCCGATCTCGACATCGAGATCCTGTCCCAGGGCAGTCGCGGCATCCTGGGCGTGGGCGGCGACGAGGCGCGCATCCTGGCCGCCCCCAAGTCCGCGGTGGCCGAGGCGACCAGCCTGCGCGCGGAGGAGCCCCCAGCCCAGCTC
>DASWJA010000166.1:0-4307 GCA_036397375.1 Candidatus Limnocylindria bacterium | reverse complement strand
CGGGCTGGTGGTGGACTGGGAGGACTACGAACGCGTCTATGGCGACGCGGGGCTCATCCCGCCCAAGAACCATGCCCCGGTCCACGAGGATTGGATGGTCTACGACGACGAGGGAAAGCGGGTGGGCTACGCCACGAGCTTCATGTACTCGCCCATCCTCCAGCGCCATATCGCCCTGGCCCG
Organism: Candidatus Limnocylindria bacterium; assembly: GCA_036397375.1. Classification (GTDB taxonomy): domain Bacteria; phylum Chloroflexota; class Limnocylindria; order QHBO01; family QHBO01; genus DASTEQ01. The sequence continues at coordinate 4,124 of DASWJA010000166.1, read as the reverse complement.
CGTCCGGCCCAACCTGGCCAAAGTTGGCAATCGCGTATTCCTGGAGTTCACGGTCGACCATCATTACCAGAAGGTCGCAGCCCACGTTGCGCGCCTGCCTCTCTTCAACCCGGAGCGAAAGACGACGATGACCAACGGCGCCCCATGACTGACCCGTACGACGCGATCGTCGTGGGCGGCGGTCACAACGGTCTGGTGAACGGTGCGTACCTGGCTCGCGGCGGGCTGAAGACGCTGATCCTCGAGCAGCGGCCCATTGTGGGCGGGGCGGCCATTACTGAGGAGTTACGCCCCGGCTTCTGGTTCACGACCTTTTCCTACGCCCTTTCCCTGCTGCGGCCCCAGATCGTCCAGGAGCTGGAGCTGCCCAAGCACGGATTCCTGCCGCTGTTGATGTCGTCGAGGCTCGCACCGACCGAAGGCGGCGAGTACCTGTGGTTCACCCAGGATCACGACGCGAACCTCCGCGAGATCGCCCGCATCTCGCCCCACGACGCCGATGCCTACGAGCAGTACAGCCACGATATGGATCGCGTCTGCCAGGCCATCAAGCCCCTGCTCGACATGGTCCCGCCCGACCCGTTCAGCGACGATCCCGAGGAGCTGCTGGCCCTCGCTTCGCTCGGCGGACGTTTCCGCCGGCTCGACAAGCGCACCCTCCACAACGCCATCCGGCTCCTGACCGGGAGCGCGGCGGACTTTCTGGACGACTACTTTGAGTCCGACCTGCTCAGGGGCTGGCTGGCCTCGTCGGGGATCATCGGCTCCAAGGTCGGACCCCGCTCCCAGGGCTCGGGCCTGGTCCTTCTGTTCCACTCACTCGGCGAGCATGACGGCGCGTTCGGGACGTGGGCCTTCCATAAGGGCGGCAACGGCGGCTTCACCCAGGTCCTGGCCCGGGCGGCCGAGGCTTTTGGGGCCGAGATCCGGCTGGGCTCGCCGGTTGAACGGGTATTGACCGATGACGGCCGGGCCACCGGGGTGGCCCTGGCCAATGGGACCGAGTTCCGGGCTGGTGTCGTGGTCAGCGCGCTCGACCCCCGACGCACGTTCCTGGAGCTGGTCAACCCGCGCGAGCTACCTGATGACCTGGTGGACACCATCCGCCGGCTCAAGTTCCAGGGGACCTCGTCAAAGGTGAACTTCGCGCTCGACGGCCTTCCCGCCTACGCCCCGCTTGCCGACCGCGGAGCCGATCCGTTCCGCGGCTTTCTGAACATCGGTCCCTCGATGGACTACCTGGAGCGGGCCTTCGACGACGCGAAGTACGGGTGGTACAGCCGCGAGCCGTACATCGACGGCGCCATCCAGTCGACCATCGATCCCGACATGGCTCCGCCGGGCAAGCACGTCATGTCCTGCTTCGTGCAGTACACCCCCTACCGGCTGCGCGAGAGCGATTGGGATGCCGAGCGGGAAAACCTGGGCGCCACCGTGCAGGCCACCCTGGAGCGGTACTTCCCGGGCTTCGGCGACCTCGTCCTCCAGCGGGAGGTGGTGACACCGCTCGACATTGAGCGCACCGTTGGTTTGAGCGAGGGAAACATCTTCGCTGGCGAGCTGCTGGCGCCCCAGATGTTCTTCCTCCGTCCGGCGCCGGGCTGGGCGCAATATCGGACGCCGATCGCCGGCTACTATCAGTGCGGCTCCGGAACGCACCCCGGCGGCTGCGTCATGGGCGCGCCCGGCCGTCTGGCGGCGGGTCAGATCATCAACGACCGGGCCGCCGGCTGAGCGCCGAATTCCTTGACGCTGCCGAAAGGCGGCCCGTAGACTCCCGCGGAATGACCGGCATGCAGGCTTCGGCCACGCCTCGAGGGCTGGCTCCCGCGCCGCGACCCGTCCGACTTCCCCGCCTGAGACGGCGGACGCTGGTCAGCCTGATCGTGGTGGGCGCGGTTGCGCTGGTGGCCTTCAATGTCGGACGCCAGGCCTTCGTGGGGTGGTCGATCGGTCAGCAGGCCAGCTCGCTCGAGGCCCAGGTGGCGGCCGCTGAGGCGGAGAACGTCGCCCTCCAACGACAGCTCGAGTACCTTCAGAGCGATGCGTACGTGACCGCTGAGGCGCGCCGCCTCCGGAACCTCGGATACCCCGGCGAGGAGATCCTCTTCATCCCGCCCGGGGCCGCGGTGCCAGCCCCGGCAACGTCGCCGGCGACTCCAGCCCAGGCGCCGCCGATGCTGGAACGCTGGATCGCACTCTTCTTCGGTCGCTGAAAACCGGGGTCGCAAGAAGGAGGAAAGAGCAGTGCGCTTCACGCCCAGGGCCATCCTTCTACTCGTCGCCGTCGTCCTGTTCCTGCTTGCCGCGTTCGCGGTCCAGTTCGGAACGTTCGACCTCGTGACACTGGGCCTGGCCGCCTTCGCGGCGTCATTCCTGGTGGAAAGCTGGAAGCGATAGCCTTCCGCCACACCACGTAGATCCGTCGGTGACCATCCGAGAGGTGCGGGCCGCGCGTCCCGGAGCGCTGTCGACGAAGCCGGCGAGCTGGTCGAACGCTCGTCGCGTCATTCCAACAGCCTTTGGGCGGGATGGAGATCCCCAGCCGCCGCGAGCCACGATGTGAGCTCCCCAGGCACGGCCGGAACGGATGCAGTTTCGAGGGTCATCCTCGCGTCACCTCCGCGCGCCACGATGAAATTGACCTTCATCTTTGGGTCCAGTTCCGGAAAGTCCGAGCGGTTGTGGGCACCGCGGGTCTCCTCGCGCGCAATCGCTCCTCGCAGGGTGGCTTCGGCGGTGACCAGCATCGCCTCCACGTCGAGGATGTGAGCCAGATCGCCCCACCCCTCCTCGCTGGGGCGCACGTCGACACTAGGCAGCGTCGAGCGGACCTCGTCCAGCATCCCGAGGGCCCGCTCCATATCGCTGGCTTCACGCACCACGCCGCAGTGCTCCCACATGACGTTGCGGATCTGGCGCTGCAGTGCCCGGCTGAGCTCGGAGCCGTTGTGGATCCGGCTGTCGAGCTCGGCGTGCGCCTCCTCGATGACTGGTTTGGAGCGGAGCTGCGATTCGCGCTCCAGTGAAAATCGCGCCGCTGCCTCTCCGGCGCGACGGCCGAACACCAATGTGTCCACCAGCGAGTTGCCACCCAGCCGGTTGGCGCCGTGCAGTCCTGCCGTGCACTCGCCAGCGGCCCACAGTCCTCCAATGTCGGTGGAGTGAGTCGGCGGGTCGACCACGATCCCGCCCATTGAGTAGTGAGCCGTGGGCGCGACCTCCATCGGCTCCTTGGCGATGTCGAGCATCTGATATTCCACGAACTGGCGGTACATGCGCGGCAGCTTTTCCAGGATGACGTCCTTGCCGAGGTGGGTCACGTCGAGGAAGACGCCGCCGTTGGGGCCGCCCCGGCCTTCCTTGATCTCGGTGTAGTTGGCCAGGGCGATGCGATCGCGGCTGCTCAGCTCCATCCGCTGCGGGTCGTAGCGCTGCATGAAGCGCTCGCCTTGGGCGTTGTACAGCCGCCCGCCCTCGCCCCGCACCGCCTCGGTGACCAGCGTTCCGGCAGCCTCCTCCGGCACCAGCATCCCGGTGGGATGGAACTGCACGAGCTCCATGTCCATCAGACGTGCCCCGGCCTGGAAGGCCAGCCACATGCCCTCGCCGTAGTTCTCGTCGCGCCGCGAGGAGCTGCGACGCCAGATGCGTGTATGCCCGCCGCCGCACAGCACGACCGCATCGGCTTCAAAGACGGTGCGATCCCCGGTATGGAGATCGAACGCCAGCGCCCCAAAGCACCGGCCGTCGGACGCGAGCAGGCGCGAAACGTACTGGTCTTCGATCACCGGGATATCCAGCTTCAGCACTTGATCGGCCAAGGTGGACAGGACGGCGCGCCCGGTGTAGTCCCCGGCGTAGCAGGTGCGCCGGTACGTGTGAGCGCCAAAGAAGCGCTGGTCAAGCTTGCCGTCGCTGGTGCGCGCGAACGGGCAGCCCCAGTCAGCCAGCTCGGTGATCGCCGCCGGTGCCTCACGGGCCATGATCTCGACCACGCGCGGGTCGCTCAGGTAGTAGCCCTCGCGCATGGTGTCGGCGAAGTGCTGCTGCCATGAGTCCTCGGGGTCGACTGTGCCAAGCGCCGCGTTGATCCCGCCGGCGGCGAGCACGGTGTGCGCATC
>DASWJA010000165.1:0-3059 GCA_036397375.1 Candidatus Limnocylindria bacterium | reverse complement strand
GGTCCAGCCCGCCGCCAGCAAGGTCGAACTGAATGCGGACCACGGCGTCGTCATCGGCTGAGAGGCTACTTGGCGCGCCGCCGGTGGGCACACGGTGCTGTAATACGCGGAACCAATGAGTAGCCGACGACCGCTCGAACCCCCCACCGGATCGAGCGGCTCACAGGTCGATCCCATGCTCGAGGTGCGCGAGCGCCGCCGCGGCCAGCGGCCGGGCGACGCGTACGTGCGGATCGTGCGCCCGTTCGAGGATGAGTTCGAGCATGGCGAGGAGGGCCGGCTCATCGCCTCCGAGCGGGCGAACGCCCCGACGACCCCCTTCGGTCGCCTGGTCCAGGGCGTGCGCGGCTTCCTCTTCGGCCGCCCCATCTCGTCGGATCACGAGGGGCACGAGCGGCTGTCCAAGGTCAAAGCCCTGGCCGTCTTCAGCTCGGACAACATCAGCTCCAGCGCCTACGGCCCCGAGGCGATCATGCGGGTGCTCGCCTTCGCCGGCGCCGGAGCGCTGGCCCTCACCATCCCCCTGGCCGGCCTGATCATCATCATGCTGGCCATCGTCACCCTGTCCTACCGGCAGACGATCAAGGCCTACCCTCAGGGCGCAAGCAGCTACATCGTGGCCAGCGACAACCTGGGCGATGTGGTGGGGGTCGTCGCCGCCTCCGCGCTCCTGATCGGATACGTCGTCACGGTCGCGGTATCGATCTCGGCCGGCGTGGCGGCCATGACCTCCATCGTGCCGGAGATCCATCCGTATCGGGTCATCATCAGCGTCGTCCTGGTCGGGCTGCTCATGATCGGCAACCTGCGGGGCATCCGGGAATCGGGGACCATCTTCATGGCGCCGACGTACCTGTACATCGTCGTCATGCTGGGGATCATCGGCTACGGCGTAGTGCTGTCGATTTCGGGCCAGATGCCGGAATACGTGCCACCCGCCGACTGGGTGGCCGCCATCGAGCCATCGGCCCAGGTTCTCGGCCTGTTCCTTGTCCTGCGCGCGTTCTCGCAGGGGGCGGTGGCGCTGACCGGGATCGAGGCCGTGTCCGACGGCGTGCCGGCGTTTAAGCCACCCGAATGGCGCAATGCTCGCACCACTCTGACCTGGGCGGCGATCGTCTTCGGCATCCTGTTCATCGGGATCGCCTACCTGGCGACCACCATCGGCATCGTCCCCGACCCGGAGGAGGAGCAGACCGTCCTGTCGCTCATGGTCCGGCACCTGGTGGGCGATGGCTGGATCCTGATCCTGGCCCAGGTGGCCACCGCCCTCCTCCTGGTGCTGGCCGCCAACACCAGCTTTGCCGACTTCCCTCGGCTCTCGTCGTTCCTGGCCCGTGACGGGTTCATGCCGCGCCAGTTCGCCTTCCGGGGCGAGCGCCTCGCCTTCACGACCGGCATCGTTGCCCTATCGGGAATGGCGGCGGTTCTCCTCGTCATGTTCAGCGCGAGCGTGACCGGTCTGATCCCGCTCTACACCCTGGGCGTGTTCATCGCGTTCACGCTGTCCCAGGGCGGCATGTTCGTGCGCTGGTACCGGCGTCGCGAGCCGGGCTGGGCGCGCGGGTTGGTCATCAACGGCCTGGGCACGGCGACCACCGCGGTCGTGGCCGTGGTCGTCGCCACCAGCAACTTCTTCCAGGGATCGTGGGTGGTGATTGTCCTGGTCCCGCTTCTGATGGCGTTCCTGTTCGGCATTCGACGCCACTACCGGACTCACGATGCCGTCGTGCGCCTCGTGGCCACTGATGATGGCGGCGGGCCGGTGACGCCTGAGCGCCTCCCGGAGCCCATCGTGATCGTGCCCATCGCTCGCCTGGACCGCACGGCCATGCACGCCATTGCGTTCGCGAATTCGATCAGCCGGGATGCGACGGCGGTCCACATCACCAACGACCCCCGCGACGCGGACGAGCTGCGTCGCCAGTGGCCCGCGGTGGGCGGGACCACCGAGCTGGTCGTGGTCGAATCGCCGTACCGGGCCCTGATCGGGCCGCTGGTCCGCTACATGGACGCGCTGCAGGCCCAGGCGCCGGATCGACCGATCATGGTCGTCCTGTCGGAGGTCGTCCCCCGCCACTGGTGGGAGAACCTGCTCCACAACCAGACCAGCCTGCGGCTCAAGCTGCGGCTGTTCGGGCGCAAGAACACCATCGTCGCCGACGTGCCGTACCACCGCCCCGACTAGGGCAGCGATTCGTCCATCGGTTCGAGCCGGAAGTAGACGCCGCGCGCCAGGATGTGGCGGCGCGCCGCCCGGTACACGAGGTTGCCGGGAAACGGCTGTTGATGGGCGGTGGCCAGGATGACGGCGTCCCGCTCGTCACCGTCCGCGAGGCGCTCGGCGCCAACGCGATGACTGATCCCGCTCGGTCGGGCCACCACGGCCTCGCCGGCCGCGGCCAGGTTCCGCGTCCATCCCACTTCCCCGTTCGGATGGCCGACGTACCAGCGGCCCCCCACCTCGATCAGGCCCACCAGGACGGCGCGAGGGCGCCCCGTGCGCCGTCCAGGGACCCGCAGGTCGACGGTGATCCCCATCCCACCACCGCGCCAGGAGGAGCGGATCAGCGGATCGGTGAGGCGGAGCCAGGCATATTCCAGGCGCAGCAGCAGGCTCCAAGCGCGTGACGCACGTCGGCGGGGACGGGAGGCGGTCATGGGCGGGGCCTCGAGATGGCGCGCCGGGCAGGATTCGAACCCGCGGCCTGGTGGTCCGAAGCCACCCGCTCTATCCACTGAGCTACCGGCGCCCGTTCACGCTCAAACTGAGCGGGAAAGTCGGAGAAGTGTACTCAGACGGCGTAATGATTTGGGCTGCGGCGCGTCTATAGGGTATGACCGGGGGCCTTGAGATCGACAGGTGGAGGAGCGAATCGGTGGCATTCCGCCTCGAGATCGCGGACTTTGGCGCCTTCTATGAGCGGACCTATGACGTGGCCTACCGAACGGCCCTCGGCATCGTCCGCGATCCAGCGCTTGCCGCCGACGTGACCCAGGAGGCCTACGTCTCTGCCTATCGGAAGCGCGATCGCTTCCGGGGCGAGGCGCCATCGGCT
>DASWJA010000164.1:0-1704 GCA_036397375.1 Candidatus Limnocylindria bacterium | reverse complement strand
TGGGATTCCCCGGCCAGGAGGGGATCGCGGCCTGGGCCGTGGCGCTCGTCGAGCGCACCCGGTGAGCGAGTGGATCGGGGGCCGCCGGCCGGTGGCCGAGGCCCTGGCCGCTGGACGGCAGGCGCGGCGGCTGCTGATCGCTCGCGGGGCGCGGCCGAGCCCGGAGCTGCGCGCCATTCGAAACGCCGCGTTGCAGGCATCGGTCCCGATCGAGGAGGTCGAGCGTGATCGGCTGGGCCGGCTGGCCGGTTTCGACGGTCACCAGGGCGTCCTGCTTGAGGTGGGGCCCCGACGCTGGTCCGACCCCAACGAGATGCTGGCCGCGGCCGCCCGTGGCGGCCACCCGCCGTTCTTGCTCGTGCTCGAGCATCTCCAGGACCCGGTCAATCTGGGTGGCCTGCTGCGCACCGCCGAGGCGGCCGGAGTCGACGGCGTGATCTTTCCGGAGCGCGGCTCGGCGCCGTTGAGAGCCGCCGCCGTGAAGTCCTCGGCTGGCGCCACCGAGCACCTGCGGCTAGCCCCGGTCGCCAGCCTGGGCGCCACCTTGGCCGATCTCCACGAAGGGGGGCTACGGCTGGTGGCAGCCGATCAGGAGGCGGCGACCCTCGCGTGGGAAGCCGACCTCCGCGGTCCGCTGGGGGTGGTGGTGGGCAGCGAGGGGAGCGGGCTGAGTGGTGCCACCCGGCGCCGCTGCGACGTGCTGGTTCGCTTCCCGATGGCCGGTCGGGTGGCCAGCCTGAACGCGGCTACCGCCGGGGCCCTGCTCCTGTTCGAGGTCGTCCGCCAGCGGGGGCTTCCCGATGACGGCGGCGCGCCGTAGGCTTCGATCCCTGCCACTTGAGGAGCCGACGCCATGACCATGTACCTGATGCGCTTCAGCTATACCCCCGCGACCTGGGCCCGCCTGCGTGAGCATCCCGAGGACCGCAGCGCCGCTCTGCGCGGCTACATGGATTCGGTCGGCGGCAAGGTCCATGGCTTCTGGTATGCCTTCGGAGCCGATGACGGCTTTGCCGTGGTTGAGGCGCCCGACAACGTCTCGGTGGCCGCCGCGGTCATCGCCATCGGCTCTGGTGGGGCACTCAGCTCGTTCTCGACTACCGTCCTGCTGACCATCGAGGAGACGCTGGCCGCGCTCGAGAAGTCCCGCGCTGTCCAGTACCGACCGCCGGGCGCTTGAGCCTACTCACCTTGGACCGGGGCTAGAATCTGGACCAGGCCGACGTAGCTCAATGGCAGAGCAGCGGTTTTGTAAACCGCCGGTTGCGGGTTCGATTCCCTCCGTCGGCTCCACATAGGCAGTCAGCAGCTTGAAGCTGATGGCACCCTGAGCGATGGCGGGCTCTTTCGGCATCCCCTCGAGGACATCCTGGGCAGGCACCCCCACGTGCCAGGCGTGCAGGCGGTAGGCCATGAAGGCGGCCAACAGGGCGTAACCGTACGACAGTCCCTACAATGCGAACCTCGCCCCGGCGAATCTAGACGAGGCGGCTCCAGTTCTGTTGGGCGCCTCGTCTCGTGCAACGGGAAGCACGTACTCGTTGGAACATAGCCAGGCCCATGGCTCAGTCGTCGGGCATCACCCGCCGCTCACCCACCGGTCGGTTCGCGTCCGGGAACGCCAGGGAGTCCGCCGCGACCCACCACTCCATCACGTCGTAGGCGAGGCGCCCGGCCTGCACCGAGGGATCCCCATCCGACAGG
>DASWJA010000163.1:0-3383 GCA_036397375.1 Candidatus Limnocylindria bacterium | reverse complement strand
CAGCCGGCGCCGGTAGAGCGCGCGCGCCCGCTCGGCGTGCCGATGCAGGCGGCGCGCCTCGCGCCCAAGGCCTTCGGCGGCCTGTGCGTTGAGACGGTCAATTTGGACGATGCCGGTGCGATCGGCAGCCTGAGCCACGCTCAATCCTCCGGGAAGTACCAGGGTCCAACTGGGACCGGACCCTCGGCCCATACTCCCGGCGCGCTGTGCGCGCGGTCAACAGTACTTCGGGACCGGAAGTACTAGTCCGTCGCGCTTGGGGCGGCCGCTTCACTCGGCGCTGGTGCCGCGCGATTCCTGGTCGAGTACCGCCAGAGTGGGACGATCGCGACGAGCATCGCCAGGGAGTTCACCCAGATGGCGGGCAGGGCTAGCATGGCGGCGACCGGCACTATGGCGAACCACCCTCGCCAGGCGGCGACGGCGACGAGGACGGCCGCCACCGCGAGGCGGGGCAGGACGGGTATCTCGAGAACCGATGGCCGCGTGATTTCGACGCTCCCGGTCAGGACCGCAAGCCAGCGGAACCACAGATCCGGGGTGAGGAGGAACGAGACGGCGACCAGCGCCCAGGTCACGCCCAGCGCAATCGCGAGCGCCCGCCATTCTCGGCGCACCCCGAACCACAGGACTCCAATGCCGGGCGTCACCTTGGTGAGCAGCACCCACGCCCAAGCGCCGTAATAGCGAAAGCCCAGCACGATCGCCGCCGCGAGCAGGATGTGGATGTTGCCCCGGGCGACTTCGTTGGAGACGGGGATCAGAAAGAGTGACAGCGCAGCCAGCTCCGGGCGGAGGATCCATACCAGCGCCGCGAGGTTGACGGCCGCCAGGAGAGCGTAAAAGACCTCGAACGGCAGTGACGAGAACGGCAGGAACAGGTATGCGACCACCGGTGAGTACAGGAACGCATCCTGGTCTCCCAGCTGGACGTCGACGTACAGCTCGTCCAGGGTGAGGCCCCAGTAGGCTTCGGCATCGACTTCGGCGAAATTCGCCTGCGAGCCTATCAACCAGAGCCAGAAGAACACGATCCAACCGAGTGCGATCGCACGGGTCACGAGCCGAAGGCGCCGGCCGCGCCAAAGCCGTACGAGGCGTGACCGAGGTGACTCAGTCGCGGGGGCGAGCAATGGTGGCGCCTGCGCCGTCGAACACGACCTCGTAGAACTTGCTGTCGCGGACCGTCTCCCGCAGCGCCGGGCAGCAGTCATCGGGAGAGAGCGGGCCGTTTACCCGGCCCTTGGGGATGAAGATCCACGCATCGGCCAACCCCTCGGAAGCTGCCCAGTCGGCCATGCATTGGTCCGTCGATGGGGCGCAGCGGATGACCGCCCGATTGCGCTCGCGCTGGCTCCTGAAGCCCGCTCGACCGAGCCACTCGCTGCCCTGGACCGTGGCCACGCTCTGGCGCTGCGCCGCGGCGGGGAACCACTCGCTGATCTCATCTGCACCCCAGCCCACCACCGCCGCGACGATGAACCGAGCGTCTGGCTCGGTTCCGTTCCGAACCCACTCCATCGCCGCGGCGTGGTCGTCACTCACCCGCTGCAGACGCGACGTCTCGTCCACCACGGATCCCATGCTGCTGACAAGCGCAGCGAACAGGGCGACCAGCGCGACGGCCACCCGAAGGCCCCGATCGCGCGGCCCGACCACTGGTCCAATCCCCTCCAGGACGAACGCGGTCGCCGCGCCACCTAGGAGCGACCAGGGCACGGCACCGATGAAGTCCGCCTCGCCGGCGACGAGGAGGCAGACCAGCAGGAGTGGCAGCCGCCATCGGCGGCGCAGGAGCTCGACGGCAAGGCCCAGCGTGCCCACCACCAGGAAGAGGTCGGTGAATCCGGACCCGGAAAAGGTGAGGCTCAACAGCAGGACCAGGGCCAGGGCCGGATCCAGGCGATTTCCCGGGGCCAGGACCGTGTCCAGCCCGTGCGTGTTGACCATCAGGACGAGCCACGGAAGCGTAATGAGGAAGGCGGCCATGCCCATGATCACGACACGCCGGGCTGTTGTCGCCAGGCCGCCCGGCTGGTACACGAGCACGGTCGAGGCCGCGGCACTGTACAGGGCGGTCTGTGGGTGGGAAAGTGCGGCCAGGCCGAGCAGGACGCCGATGGAAACGGCACGCCGAGGGGTCGTCCCGGCGGGGGTCGCTGCCACCCACATCGCCAGCATCGCGAGCAGGAGCCCCGCACCACGCGTGACCCCCCCACCTGCCACGATCGCGTCATAGGCATGGGGCATGAGCGCGTACATGAGCACCGCGCCCGCCGCCGCGGCCGCCGGGAGGAGGCGGAGGGCGAGCAGGGCGAAGGCCCCCACCGTCGCCAGCGAAAGCAGGGCGGCGACGAGCCGCACGCTGTCCAAGCTCGACAGGCCAAGCAGCTCGCCGACCAAGGCGGCGCCGTAGAGCCCGAGCGGGGGGTAGACGAACGGGATGTCGGCAAAGTTGTAGGTCGTGACCGGTGGCATCACGAACCCGGCGCGCCGAAGGTCATCGACAAAGACCACGATCAGGCCTCCGTCTCCGGGCGTGAAGGGTCCGGGCACGACCGCCACCAGCCGCACGACGGCCGCCAGGCCGAAGGCCACCAGGAGGGCGAAGGCAACAGGTCGGGGCACCCGTCCGAATCGGCCGGTCATTCGACCACCGCGTAGATCCGCACGCCCTCGGCCTCGAACACTGGGTCGCACCCCAGCCAGGTGGCGGTCGTATCGGGGCCGCCGGTCCAGGCGCTGTTGTCAGCGCTGTCCTGGGCGGCGCACCCGTTCCACAGGCCGAGCGGGTCGATGGTCGCGTCCTCGCGCAGGGTCACGATCACCCACCTCACGTCATAGGCGCGGACGACTTCTTGGATCACGGGGTACGCGTCGAACGGCGCCGCCACGCCGGGGTTGCCGGTCAGGTGCCACAGGCTGGCGGGGTCCCCGTACAGGACGGCGTCATCGGTCAGGCCGGCATCGGTCAGGTAGCCGGCGGCAGCCAGGTCGCGCTGGTGGGAGGTCTCCCACAGCCGATACAGCGTGACCGATCCGACCAGCGACAGGACGACCGCACCGACCAGCGCGGCCACCTCCACGAACCGATGCGTCTGCGGGCGGCGCAGGAAGGCCCAGACCCGCCCCAGGCCGGTCAGCGCGGGCCCGGTGGCAGCCACCGCCATGGGGAAGGCGAAGGGCAGCCACGCCGCCGCCGAGTGGTAGTACGCCCCGTGCGGGGCGTGGAAGGTGAAGATCAGGCCCATGGCCACGAACATCACGACCCAGTAGGCGGCGAAGGGCGCCACCTCGGCCCGGCGCCGCTCGCGCCACAGCCCGGCGAAGAAGAAGAACCCGAAGATCCCGCCCAGCAGGACCACCGTTCGCCAGCCGATCTC
>DASWJA010000162.1:0-2140 GCA_036397375.1 Candidatus Limnocylindria bacterium | reverse complement strand
TCGCGCACGCCGGGCGCCGTAGTAGTCCCCGAAGGAATAACGGGCCGTCAGCCCTCCACCCGTGACCGATCTGGTCGTCACCGGAGGCATCGTCGTAACGACCGAAGGGTCAGTCCAGGCCGATGTCGGCGTGACCGAAGGGCGCATCAGCGCCGTCGGTCCGAATCTCCCGCGCGACCCCGCGACCGAGACCATTGACGCGACCGGGCTCCTGGTCCTTCCCGGCTGCGTTGACGTCCACACCCACACCCGGCTTCCCACCGAGGACGAACCTGACCGGTTCTACCAGGACAGCGTGGCAGCCGCCTTCGGTGGCACGACCACGTTCCTGGCCTTCAACAATCCGGGCACCGGGATCTCCGACGAGGGGTCGCGCTCGCTCCTGGCCGGGCTGCGTGAGTTCCGCGCCCGGACCGAGGGTGAGTCGGCAGTCGACTTCGGCCTGAGCGCGGTCATCACCGGGCACCAGGACGACCCCATTGCCGAGCTCCCCGAGCTCATCGCCGCCGGCGTCCCCACCGCAAAGGCGTTCATGGTCTACGACTTCCGCCTGACCGATGAGCGCCTCTTCGCGGCGCTGCAGGCCATGGGCCGCCACGGCGGGATGCTCCAGGTCCACTGCGAGAACGCCACCGTCATCGACGCGCTCACGGCCGAGGCCCTGGCGCACGGGAACGTCGCCTGCCGCCACCATGCCTTGACCCGCCCCACCTACGCCGAGGCGGAAGCGACCCACCGGGCCATCGCCCTGGCTCGCGCCGCGGGCGCCTCGGTCTACATCGTCCACCTGTCCTGTGCCGATGCCCTGGCCGAGGTGGTGACCGCCAAGGCGCGCGGCTGGCCGGTGTACGCCGAGACATGCCCGCACTACCTGACGCTCACCGATGACCGATACGCCCCGCCCGACGAGGCCGAGGTCATCAAGTCCGTCATCTCGCCGCCGCTCCGCACGGATGCCGACCGCCAGTCGCTGTGGCTCGGCCTGGCTCGCGGGGGACTGGACCTGGTGGCCACCGACCACGTGCCGGATCGGCTGGCCGTCGAGAAGCGGGTGCCCGCCCCGCCGTTCCCGCAGATCAGCAACGGGGCGCCGGGAATCGAGACCCTGCTGTCGGTCGTCTACTCCGAGGGCGTGGCCCGTGGCCTGATCAGCGTGGAGCGGATGGTCGACCTGCTGTCCACGACTCCTGCCCGCCTGTTCGGCCTACCGATGAAGGGCGCCATCGAAGTCGGCCGCGACGCCGACCTGGTTCTTTTCGACCCGGCTGCGTCCCGCACGATCCGCCAGGCCGATCTCCACCACACCAGCGACTTCACGCCCTACGAGGGGATGTCGGCTGCGGGTGCCGTCGTCCAGACGCTCGTTCGCGGGCGGCCTGCCGGCGAGCGGATCGGCGTGTTCGTGGAACGCCGCCTGGCCTAGGCGGCAAGACGGATGGCCCGAAAGGGCCCTTGCGTCCGGTACCAGGTCACGCGCTAGGGTAGGCACCCATGGCGGGCCCGCGTGACGCATACAAGGTCCTGCAGATCGATCCCTCGTCATTGCCGGAGGTTGTCGAGGCTGCCTACCGCGCGCTGGCGCGGCTCCGCCACCCGGACCGGAACGACCTGTCCGATGCCAGCCAGGCGATGACCGAGCTGAACTGGGCGTACGCCACACTTCGCGACCCGGAGCGGCGGATCGAGTACGACGAGACCCGAACGGCCGCCGTCAGCGTGAGCGCGCCGGAGGGTTCGCTGCGCGACCGGATGGAGGCCGCTCGCGGCGGAGGGTCCCAGGGCCTGAACCCCGAGGGCCGCGTCGTTCTCGATTTCGGGCGCTATTCGGGGATGTCCCTGCTCGAGGTAGCCCGCCTGGACCCGGAATACCTCGAATGGCTGAAGCGCCGGCCACACGGGGCGCGGTACCGGCAGCAGATCGAAGAGTTGACCGCCAGGCTGCACGCGCGCTAGCGAAGCCCGTCATAGGCGGGGATGGTCAGGAACTCGGTGAAGTCGTCGGAGAGGACGAGATCGTCCAGCAGCTCGGCGGCATCGGTAAAGCGGAAGTCAGGCATCGTGGACTGGAGGCGGCCGAGTTCTTCGTCGCGGATCGCGGTGTAGCGCTCGGCCGACATCGGTTTGCCGTCCTCCAACTCCG
>DASWJA010000161.1:0-4011 GCA_036397375.1 Candidatus Limnocylindria bacterium | reverse complement strand
GCCGCCGCAGCGCGGGCAGGCGGTGATGTTCACCATCTGGCCCAGGATCGTCTGGCTGACCCGGCGCCGCTCCCCGGTGCCGTTGCACTCCGGACAGCGCTCAGGCTCGCTCCCCGGTTCGGCGCCGCTGCCGTCACAGGTCGGGCACCGCACCAGGGTCGGGAACCGAATCTCGCGGTTGATCCCGGTCACCGCCTCGGCCAGGGTGATGGTCAGGTCGTACCGCAGGTCGGAACCGGCGACCACTCGCTGGCGCCGTCGCGTCCCGGCCGGCGCGCCGCCGAAGAACGCGTCGAAGATGTCGCCGAACGGCCCGAACCCGCCGCCGAACGGCTCCCCGGTGGCGCTCGACCCGTCCACGCCGGCGTGGCCGAACATGTCGTACGCCGCGCGCCGCTGCCGATCCGACAGGACCCGATACGCCTCGTTCAGCTCCTTGAATCGCTCCTCGGAGCCTGAGCTGGCATCGACGTCCGGGTGGTGCTTCTGCGCTGCGCGGCGGAAGGCGCGCTTGATGTCCCCCTCGGACGCGTCGCGCTCGACGCCCAGGATGTCGTAGTAGTCGCGCTTGACGGCCATTGCCGGCGGATTATACCGATTGGCACTCTCCAACCACGAGTGCCAGAGCAGCCTCAGGGCCGATCGGCTCTCTTTCAGCGGTTCGTCTAGCATCGGTGAACCGATGCCGACCTCCGCCAGCACTGCCCACCTCTCCGCCGATCATGCCCGGCGTTTCCTGGTCCGCCGCCAGCTCCTGGACCCGCCGCGATCCCTGCCGGCGAAGCCGGAATCGGTCCTGCGCGTAGTCGAGCGGCTGGGGAGCGTGCAGTTCGATCCGCTCGAGGTACCCGGCGCCCGCAGCCAAGACATGGTGCTCCACGCGCGTATCAAGGACTTCCGCCGGGAATGGACCGATGGCTGGCTCTACGCGCCGCTGGGCGAGCGACGGCTCATCGAGCTGTACAACAAGAGCCTCAACATCCTGCCGATCGAGGAGCTTCCTCTCCACCGGGCGGCCTGGGAGCAGTGGCGCGACGGCCTAGAGACTGGCGTGCTGCGTGACCATGCCGAGCTGGTCGCGACCATCGTCGAGCGCGTGGAGCGCGACGGCCAGCTCTCGACCGATGCCTTCCGCGACATCGAGCATCGCGTTGAGTGGTGGTGGGACAGCGACGGGACCACCACCACCCGCGCCGCCAAGGCCGTGATGGAGGCGCTGTTCGTCATCGGCCGGCTGGGGATCGCCCGTCGCGAGGGGAGCCGGCGCTACTACGACCTCATCGAGCGCCTGGTCCCCGCGGACCTGCTCGCGCAAAGCGCGGATCCCGCGGACCAGCATCGGCACCGGCTGCTCTCGCGCCACCGAGGCGTGGGCCTGATGGCCGTCGGCGGTCCGGGGGAGCTCGTGGCGGGCACCGGCAAAGCGGCTGACCGGGCCAGCATGACCGCGAAGCTCGTCGAAGACGGCACCCTCATCCCGGTCCAGGTCGAAGGGTTTCGCGAGGTGCGTCACGTCCTGGCCGCGGAATGGCCCCTCCTCGAGGCAACCGCATCCCCGGACCCGAGGACCCGACCAGCCGTCGCCTTTGTGGCACCCCTCGATCCGCTGATGTGGGACCGCCGCCTTGTGAGGGGCATGTTCGGCTTCGAGTACCTCTGGGAGGTCTACGTCCCTGCCGCCAAGCGACGGTGGGGCTACTACGTGCTGCCGATCCTCTTCGGCGACCGGCTAGTGGGACGAATTGAGCCTCGGTACGAGCGAGCGACACGCACCCTGCGTATTGCCGGCGTCTGGTTCGAGGACGGCTTCAGCCCGATGGAGGAGCCCCATTTCGTCCCGGCTCTGGCGGAGGGGCTGAGCGCCTATCGGTCATTCGTGGGAGCCCGGACGATCACCTGGCCCCGCACCCGTCCCGGCCGCGACCTCGCCGGCGCCGTCAGGCCCCTTCTCGACTGAGTACAGTTCCCCGAAGGCAGCCCGAGTCAGCGAGGCGAGGAGCAAGAGGCGAGGAGCAATGGGTGAGGCGAGTATCGGAGAAGCCATCAACAGGGCGCGGGAATATCTGCGGCAGAGGCCCGATGAGGCGCGATACACCGACACGCCGGCGACGGCAAGCGTGGAACACGGCCTTCGATGCCGTGTGATCGGGCCGAACGGGGCGGTCCTCTTTTCCGACATGCCAGCCGGGGTCGGTGGCGGAGGGAGCGCTCCGTCCCCTGGGTGGCTCTTGCGGGCGGCACATGCGGCGTGTGATGCGACCCTGATCGCGATGCGGGCAGCTGAGGAGAACATCGAGCTCTCGCGTCTGGAGGTCGTGGTCGATTCCGAATCTGATGACCGAGGCCTACTGGGCATGGACGATGCGACTCCAGCAGGGCCCATCCACACTCGGGTCCGGATCGCGCTGGAAGCCGAAGGAGTACCTGAGGCGAAACTCCAGGATCTCGTCGAGTGGGCCCGGCGCCACTCCCCGGTCGATGACGCGTTGCTTCGGCCCGTGCCCGTCAGTGTCGAAGTCGCAGCACGCAAGCCCAGTTGACTAACTGAAGTCCACCACCAACGGGGCGTGGTCGGAGGGAATGCCGGGGTAGGTGGTTGGCTTGCGAGCGTCGCGGTCGCGCTCCGCGGCCACGGCCCGGGCAGCCAGGGTTTCGGTCACGAACACGTGGTCGATTCGCATCCCGAAGTTCTTGTGGAAGTTCCCCGCCCGGTAGTCCCACCACGTGAAGAAGTCCGGTTCGGGGTGGAATTTGCGAACGACATCCACCAGCCCCCAGCGCATCAGCCGCGCCACTCGGTCGCGCTCGGGCTCCGACACGTGGGTGGCACCGTGGACGGCAGATGGATCCCACACATCGGCGTCGGTGGGGGCGACGTTGAAGTCGCCGCATAGCGCCAATTGCCCGGCTGGCTCGTTGGAAGCGCGAAGCCACACGTACAGCGCGTCCAGCCAGGCGAGTTTCGCGTCGTAGAACTCGGAGCCGACCACCCGACCGTTCGGAACGTAGACGCTGGCCACGAGCACGCCGCCACACCACGCCGCCAAGAAGCGGCCGCCCTCATCGGTCCAGCCATCGCCATCAGGCAGGCCGGCCTGGACCACCTCGAGCCCGACCTTCGACGCGATCGCCACCCCATTCCACGTCCCGCGACCGTGGTGCGCCACCTCGTACCCCAGCGCGGCGAAGTCGATCAGCGGGACAGCGTCATCGGTCAGCTTCGTCTCCTGCATGCACAGGACGTCAGGCTGGTGGCGCTCCGTCCAGGCGAGCACCCGCTCCAGACGGGCCTTCAGCGAGTTCACGTTCCACGTCGCCAAGCGCATGGCCCAAGCCTACCCCGGAGGCATAGACTCGACCGCCCGAGCGACGCGTCCCCAAACTGGAGGAGGAACCCCATGCTCAAGGAATTCCGCGACTTCATCCTGCGCGGCAACGTCGTCGACCTTGCGGTCGGCATCGTCATCGGCGCTGCCTTCGGGGCCATGGTCACCTCCTTCGTGACCAACATCCTCACCCCGTTGCTTGGCCTGGTGGGCGTGCCGAACCTCGCCGAGCTGACCTTCAGCGCGGGTTCGGCAACCGTCAGTTATGGCCTCTTCCTGAACGCGTTGATCAGCTTCGTCCTGATCGCGGCGGCGATCTTCTTCTTCGTCGTCAAGCCGATGAACGCCATGACCGCCCGCCTGAGGCCGGCCGAGGTGGCAACCACCAAGTCCTGCCCCCACTGCGCGACCGATATTCCCATCACCGCCACGCGCTGCCCCAACTGCACCAGCCAGCTGACCTAGGCCACCGCGGGATCTGAACCGATGACCGATGCGGGCGCCCCGGCCTGGGGCGCGCGATCCATGACTGCGCCGCTGCGCGAGGTGCTCGTCCACCGCCCGGACACTGCCTTCGGCGCCGCGTTCAGCAACTCGGCTCACGGCTTCCGCCACCAGGTTGACCTGCTCACCGCTCAGCGCGAACACGACGCCTACGTCGATCTGCTCCTCCGCCTCGGGGTCC
>DASWJA010000160.1:0-2792 GCA_036397375.1 Candidatus Limnocylindria bacterium | reverse complement strand
ATGACCTTGTCCAGGATGACCACGTCGTGCGGCTCCAGGGGCTCGACCGCCGCGTCGCCCACCCACAGGTCCACGCGATCCTCGAATCCTGCATTACGTGCCTGGGCTGATGCCTGCGCGATCGCTTCGGACGACAGGTCGGCGCCGGTGGCTTGGGTGGCGCCGGCTTCGAGGGCCCGGACGATGAGCTCCCCGGTTCCGCAGCCGATGTCCATGACGCTCGATCCGGCGAGGCCCTCTTCCTTGATCCAGCCGAACAGCATGTCGGTGGACGCAGGGCATACCGGCTGCCAGTCACGAAACCGCTTGTCGAAGTGCTGCCCGATTCGCTCGGCGTCGGTTGGAGGCCGCTCGGGTGGGCAGGCACACGGCTCGGACATTCGCGCAGTGTAGGACCGATGGGGTTTCGGACTTAGAATCGCCGGCAATGGCCGTGCCTCCTCCGACCGGGCTCTGGACGCGGCCCTTCCTCCTGCTCCTGCTCGCCTCGTTCGTGTACTTCACCGCCGACGGCATGACCTTCGCCGTCCTGTCTCGGTATGTCGACGGCCCGCTCGGTGGCAACGAGGTGGGAGCGGGGCTCGCCTTCGGCGCATTCAGCCTCACCGCGCTCATCCTGCGGCCATACGCCGGTCGCCTTGCGGACCGCCGGGGACGTCGCGCGCTGATGATCGGGGGCGCCGCCCTCTTCGCCGTCGCGGCCCTCGGACATCTGGCCGCCGCCTCACTACCCATCCTCATCGGTCTGCGTCTGGCGATGGGCGTGGCAGAGGCATTCTTCTTCGTCGCTGCCTTCGCAGCCGTGGCGGACCTTGCCCCGGAGGGGCGGCAGGGCGAGGCCATAACCTATGACAGCCTCACGCTGTACCTGGGCATCGCGATCGGTCCGGTGCTGGCGGAGATCGCTCTCGGCGACGATCGCTACTGGGCGGTGTGGATCGCGGCAGCATCGGTTGCGGCGCTCGCCACCTTGATCTGCCTCCTGCTCCCCGAAACCCGACCGGCACCCATCGAGGACTCCGGAGGCGGAAGGCTGCTCCACCGCGCAGGAGTCCTGCCAGGCGTGGTCCTGCTGGCCGGCGTCTGGGGCATGGCCGGCTACTTCACTCTGGCCCCGCTCTTCGCCGTCCGTGACCTCGGCCTGGCCGGGGCATCGCCATATCTGCTGGCGTTCGGGGGAGTGGTGATCCTGGCCCGCCTAATCGGAGCCAAGCTCCCCGACCGCGTGGGGGCGCGACGGCTGTCCGGCACCGCCATGGTCATCACCGCCGCCGGGCTCCTCATCATGGGTCTGTGGGCCGATCCGGTCGGCCTCATGGTGGGGACTGTGGTGCTCGCCCTTGGCGTCGCGTTCACGACCCCCGCCCTCGCGCTGCTGGCCATCTCCGGGGTCCCGCCCGCGCAGCGGGGGACCGCGCTCGGAACCTTCAGCGCGTTCATCGATCTGGCCTTCGGGCTTGGTCCAGTGGCGCTTGGCGCCGTCGCGGCCGCGTCAACCATTCCGCTGGCGTTTGCGTCGTCCGCCGGGGTGGCGGTGCTCGGGACCCTCATCCTCTGGGTCGGGACGCGAGCGCAGACGCCCAGCGCCGAGCCGGCGCCTCAGGACTGAGGGTCGTCCTCGGCCAGGAACGCCTCGACCAGCGCGTGGTACCCACGGAACGACATCCGCACCGTGTGGCCGCAGTCGGGGTCGACCTCCAGCCGAGCGCCGGGAATCCGATCCGCCACCAGCTCCGACTCGGCCAGGGGCACCACGCGATCACGACCCCCGGCCACGATGAGCGCCGGGACCTGGATCTCGAGCAGCCGTTCGGTGACGAAGGACGATGGAAGCAGCGTGGCCCGCAGTTCGGCGATGAACCGTTCCGGGGTTGACGGGCGCGGCTGGAGGCTGGCCACCGCCGCGAACGAGGCGGCTGGAGGCGCGTCGCTCTCCGGGCCTCCGGGCTTGAGCTGAGCCGCCTGGAGCGCGAACAGCTCGCCCCACGCGCCCTGCTCGGCGAGGGTGATCCACTCGGCTATCCGCGTGGCCATGGGTGAGTCGGGTGGCGTCTCCGATGATGAGGCGGCCAGCACCAACCGGCGGACGAGCTCCGGTCGCTCCACGGTCAGCCACATCGAGATCCGGCCACCGCCCGACTCCGCCTCAATCGCGAATGGGCCAGCGAGACCGTCTACCGCCACCGCCACCGCCAGCGCGGACCCCCGCGGATGCAGCAGTGAGTCCGCATCCGCCGGGTCGTCCGGGATCGGTCGGCCGACCACCGTCACCGGACGCGCCCGCGCCCGGCCCTCCCATCGGCGCAGAAGAAGCTGCTCGGTACCGGCCATCAGTCGCAGTCCGGTCTCGACCCCGCCCACGATCAGCAGGGGGGCGCCGGGTCCGCCGGGGATCTGCAGGCGTTCGATCCGACCGCCGGGCAGCGGCAGGACCTCGACCTTTGGCGCCTCCGTCATCTGGCCCATTGTGGCCTGCTAGCATCGGCGCATGATCAGCCGAGCCGACGTGGAGCACGTCGCCGAGCTTGCCCGCCTGCACCTGACCGATGAGGAGCTGGACCGCCTGCAGGGCCAGCTGTCGCGGATCCTGGAGGCGATCGCCGTGCTCAGCGACGTCGACACCAGCGAGGTGGGGCCTACCGCCACCGTCTTGGCCCTCGAGAACGTCATGCGCGACGACGATCCCCGCGACGGGATTTCCAGGGAGGCGGCGCTGGCCAACGCGCCGCTGCGTGAGGGAGACCATCTCCGGGTCCCGCTGGTCCTCAAGGAAGGCCGCTAGGCCGATGGGC
>DASWJA010000159.1:0-8548 GCA_036397375.1 Candidatus Limnocylindria bacterium | reverse complement strand
CATCAGCACCCGGAGGTGCTGCGACACGGCTGGGCGGGTCACGGGCATCCCATCCGCGATCTGGTGCACGGCCATCGGGCCCGACAGCAGCCGCTCAAAGATGCGACGCCGGGTCGGGTCCCCCAGCGCACCGAGGACATCGAGTTGGTTAGTATCCACTAACCGTTAGTCTATACTTACGACTATGGCGCTGTCAAGACGGCTGGCCTGGGCTCGTATCATCGGCATCCGATGAGCGGCTTCATGCGCGGTCTGCGGTCGAACCTGGGCGCCCTCGAGGAGCGCAACTTCCGGCTGCTGTGGCTGGGCCAAACCGGCTCGACCGTCGGGGATGGCCTCTCGTTCGTCGCCATCGCCTTCGCCGTGCTGGAGATCGGCGGGACGGCCACCGACATCGGGATCGTGTTCGCGGCCTTCTTCCTGCCGAATGTCGTCTTCCTGCTGGTCGGCGGGGTATGGGCGGACCGGTTGCCGCGCAATTACGTCATGTTGACGAGTGACGGCGTCCGGGCGGTGGTGCAGATCGGCCTCGCGCTTCTTCTGTTCTCCGGATCGGCCCAGGTGTGGCACATCGTGATCGCCGTCGCCCTGCATGGGACCGCGTCCGCGTTCTTCGTGCCGGCAGCGACCGGGCTCATGCCCCAGGTGGTCAGGCCGGACCGGCTCCAGCAGGCGAACGCTCTGATGACCATCTCGCGCAGCGCGGCCTTCGTCATCGGTCCGGCGGTTTCCGGTCTCCTCGTCGCGGCAGGTGGACCGGGCGTCGTGTTCGCGGTGGATGCGGTCACGTACGTGTTCTCGATGGTCACCCTGGCCCTGCTCCGGATCGAGCGGGCCGTCGCAACCGTCGTCCGCGAGTCGTTCCTGTCCGAGCTGGCCCACGGCTGGCGCGAGGTCCGCTCCCGCGATTGGCTGATCGGGTCACTGGTCGTGTTCGGGGTTTCGAACATGGCCATGGGCTCGTTCATGGTCCTGGGCCCGGTCATCTTCCTTCGCGAGCTGGGTGGAGCGGCGACCTGGGGCCTGGTCATGACGGCGGGTGCACTTGGAGCCCTCCTCGGCGGGGGCGTGGCCCTGCGCTGGAAGCCGGCTCGCCCGCTGGCCGTCGGGTTCGCCCTCATGCTCGTCGGTGCCACCCGCACCCTGTCGCTCATTCCCCCGCTGCCCGTCCTCGCGATTGCGGTCGCTGCCCTGGCGACGCTGGTCGCGATTTCGATCTCGAACACGTTGTGGGAAACGGTGCTCCAGCAACGGATCCCGCAGGAGTCGTTGTCGCGGGTGTCGTCGTACGACTGGATGGTGTCGCTCGCGTTCCAGCCGATCGCCTTCGTGGTGGTCGGCCCCCTGGCGGACACGATCGGCGAGGTGCCGACCCTGCTCCTCGCGTCGGCCATTGCTCTCGCCGCCAACTTCGGCGCGCTTCTGGTCCCCAGCATTCGAAACATGCGCCGGCTCGAAACCGACCCCGCGACCGAGGCGGCGGGCGAGACATCGGTGCCCATCACCACGGGCACCTCGGTCCGCTGATTGTCCACCAGGTGGACGTATCGGCCAAATTTCGACCCGCAGGCACCGGTCTGGAGGTCCTCCTTGGCCAGATGCCTCACGCGGTGGACCAATCGACCAACATCAGGGCCGTTTCAGCGCTAAGGCGCTCGTTTCTTGGCCGTTATGTCCACTCCATGGACAACCGGTCAAACCGTCCACCCCGAACGGCAATACCGCGCCGCCTCGACCCCTCATGGGAAGGGTCTCTCCGCCTGCCGTAGACTGGATGCATGTTCTCGTTTCTGACCGGACGCAAGTCGACCATGCCCGATCCTGCCAAGGCACTCCCCGGCCGGGGCGAAGCACTCCCTACCGCCGAGCGCCACTTCATCAACGACCAGCCCCTGAAGGGCCCGTATCCGGATGGCGCCGAGATTGCCGACTTCGCGGCGGGCTGTTTCTGGGGCGTCGAGAAGACGTTTTGGCAGATCCCTGGCGTGATCGTTACCGCGGTGGGGTACCAGGGCGGCTACTCCCCCAATCCGACCTACGGCGAGGTGTGCTCCGGGCAGACCGGCCATGCCGAGGCCGTGCGCGTGGTGTTCGACCCGGCCCGGGTCTCCTACGAGCAGCTGCTCAAGGCCTTCTGGGAGGAGCATGACCCGACCCAGGGCATGCGCCAGGGCAACGACACGGGCACCTCGTATCGGTCAGCCATCTACACCCATACCGATGCCCAGCGCGAGGCCGCGCTGGGCTCGCGCGACCGCTACGCTGCCGAGCTGGCCAAGGCCGGTTACGGACTGATCACGACCGATATCGCCGAGGCGGGGCCGTTCTACTTTGCCGAGGACTATCACCAGCAGTACCTGGCCAAGAATCCCAACGGCTACTGCCCCGATCACAGTACCGGGGTCTCGTGCCCGATCGGGCTGGGGGTCGCCGCATCCGCTGCACCTGAGAGGATCAAGCAGGTCTAGGACGACTTTCCTCCGCACCGGTACTTGTGGCCCCGATCCCAAGCCGCGGCTTGGCTGCTAGCGTGGAGGAATGGACCTCCTCGCCAACGATCTGGTCAAGCTTCTGCTCGTCGCTGCGCTCATCGCCCTGGTCGCCGGTGTGGCCGTGGTCAGGCGCGCCCGGCCGCGCGGCGGTCGCGTCATTCGGGTGGTTGGCATCGGCGGCGGCGGCGCGAACGCGGTCGAGGCCATGATCCGGGCCGGGATGCGGGGCGTCGATTACGTCGTGGTCAACACCGATCTCCACGCCCTGCGTCGGTCATCGGCCCGCACGAAGATTGCCATCGGGAAGGCGATGACCAACGGTCTGGGGGCCGGTGGCGACGCCGCGCTCGGCGAGACGGCAGCTCGTGACGCGGCCGAACTGATTGGCCACGCGCTGGCAGGTTCCGACCTGGTCGTGATCACGGCAGGGCTGGGCGGCGGGACCGGATCGGGAGCCGCCCCGGTGGTGGCCGACATCGCCCGCCAGCATGGCGCCCTGACGATGGCCGTCGTGACCAAGCCTTTCCGGTTCGAGGGCGCTCGCCGTCAGCAGGTCGCGCAGAACGCCGCGGGGATCCTGGAAGGCAAGGCTGACGCGGTGGCGACCGTTCCCAACGACCGGGTGCGCGACGTGATGCCCGCCGACGTGACGGTGGAGGATGCGTTCCGGTCCATCGACGAGGTCCTGCGCCGCAGCCTTGGCGAGATCGTCGCTCTCATCGCGGTCCCCGGCCGAATCAACATTGACTTCGCGGACGTGCGGGCGGTCCTGCAGGGTGGCGGGGCGGCCGTGGTGGGCCTCGGTCGCGCAGGGGGCGAAAACCGAGCCGCCGAGGCCACCCGTAGCGCGATGGCGGCAACCCTCCTCGAGGCGCGGATGGAAGGAGCGAGGTCGATCCTGCTGAACGTGAGCGGCTCGCGCAAGCTCAAGCTGGCCGAGCTCGACGAGGTGGCCAAGACCGTGCTTGCCACGGCCGGCCAGGACGCGAACGTCGTATTCGGTATGAGCCTGGATAGCCGCCTGCGGGACGAGGTGCAGGTCACGCTTATTGCGACGGGATTCGATGCCGCCCCACGCGCCGACGAGTCAACAACCACGTCCGCGGGTGCGGAGCCGGCGGAATGGCGTCCCGTCTGGCTACGCCGGTCCGGGGCGGACCCCGATCCCAAGCCGACGCCCGGCACGCCACCCCGCGCACGGCGCGCCAAGCGGACAGCCGCGCAGGCGCCTCGACCTGCCGATGGCGCCCCCGACCCGGGGTTGGTGCCCGAGGGCTGAACCAGCCCTCGGTCGGTTACTTCTTCTTCGCGGCCGGCTTCTTGGCCGCCGGCTTCTTCGCGGCTGGCTTCTTCGTGGCCACGCTCATTCCTCCACTGGGCGTCCCGATCCTGGCGGCGGGATCACGGGACGGATTGTAGGGCCGAGGTCAGGTCAGCCGAGGAGCTCTATGCGCAGCTCCGCCGCGCCTCGCACGTCGAGACGCGTCCCCCACGGCGTTCGAACGTAGCGAACCACGACATCGCTGCACACCGAGCAGCGGAGCACAGTCCCCGGCCCGTGAACGTACGCCAGCAGGGTCGCCATCGGCCCCAGGTTGCCGCAATGGGCGCATCGATGAATGACGGCCGTCAGGTCGATCCCGAACAGCTCCTCAAGGTCGCCCGCGACGGCGTTTGCGTCGAGAACCAGGCGTTCATCGATCATCGCGTTCCCTCAGCTCGTGGGCCCGAAGCGCTCGGTCCGGATCCGGCCGGCATCCACCCCGAGCTCGACCAGGCCGTTGGCGGCCGCCTCCACCAGGAGGGTCGGCCCGCAGATGTAGGTCAAGGGCTGGGGACCGATGCCTCCCAACGCCTCCTCCAACATGGGTCTATCGATGCGCCGTGCGAATCCGGTCCATCCGGGAGGCTGTGCACGGGTAAGGGTGTGGAGGACCCGGAGTCCGTCTTCATTCGCCGCCAGTTGCTCCAGCTCGTCGCGATAGATGACGTCGTCCCAGGTTCGTGAGCTGTACATCAGCGTCGCTGAAACCGGCGCATCGACCCCCGCTCGTTCTCGCAGGATCGCCATCAGCGGCACGACCCCCGACCCGCCTGCGATCAGGAGCAGTGGACCCCCGAACGAGGGTTCCCATACGAAGTAGCCCCCGATCGGCCCCCGCACCTCGACCTCGTCCCCGGTGACGAGGACGTCGTGAAAATACGGGGAGACCTCACCCTCAGCGATCCGTTCGACCGTCAGGTCCACCCGGCCATCGGGCCCAGGTGCGGAGGCGATGGAGTAGCTGCGCTGGGCCTGGTACCCGTCAGCGGCGGTGAGTCGCACGTCGACATGCTGCCCCGGGCGATGGGTCCGCCATTGCGGCACGAGCAACGAGAACGATTTCACGTCGGACGTCTCATCGCGGATCTCGGCGACCGTGGCAATCTTCCATCCCAGCGGTTGCGACGGCATCGGTACGGTTCGGGTTCAGTCGCCGGAGTAGCGCTCTTCGCGCCAAGGGTCGCCACGGTTGTGGTAGCCAAGCGACTCCCAGAAGCCGGGCACGTCATGCTCGATCAGTCGCAGGCCGCGCACCCACTTCGCGCTCTTCCAGAAGTACAGGTGCGGAACGACCAGCCGGGCCGGGCCACCATGCGCCGGCTCGAGCGGGGCCCCGTCGTACTGATAGGCGACGAAGGCCTGGTTGTTCAGGACGTCGCTGAGGGGCAGGTTGGTCGAGTAGCCCCCGTACGAGTGGGCGGTGACGAATTGCGCCCGCGGGTCGAGCTCCACGGCCGCGAGAAGATCGTCGATGCTCACCCCGTGCCAGCGGGTGTCGAGCTTGGTCCATTTCGTAACGCAGCTGATGTCGACCGTCCAGTCGCGCGCGGGCAGGGCAAGGAGCTGCTCCCAGCTCCAGCGAACCGGCGCCCGCACCAGGCCCTCGATCGTGAACTCCCATTGGTCGAGCGGGATCTGCGGGGTGGGACCCGCGGAAAGGACCGGGAACCCGTCGCTCAGGTACTGGCCAGGCGGGATGCGCCCGGCGCGGTCGGCGTCCGCGTCCCGTCGGCGGCCGACGAATCCCCGAGAGACGAAACGGTCCGTCACGCCCCGAGTCTAGTGGCAGCCGGGCGTCAGGAGCGTTCCCGGGCCGCAGCCGCGTCGATCTCGTCCACCGCCTCCCGAAGGCTGTCCGCCATATCTGCCGAACCGATGCCCCCGTCCTGCTCGAACCTGTCGATGGCGCGGCGAAGATCGCGGAAGGCCCGATTGACCTCGCCCTGGGCGCCATCCTCCACCGCTTTGGCAACATCATCGGCGAGCTCATCGAGGTCGTCGGCGGCGTCGGATTCGATTAGACCCTCCTCCTCGCCGCTGTCCACGAGGTCTTTGAAGGCATCGATCGCCTCGGAGAGCGTGAGCGGGGCGGGCGCCGGGGTTGGACTTGCCGTAGCGGATGGGGACGGAGATGGAGATGGAGATGGAGTCGCGGATGCTGTTGGGGACGGGCTCGCCCCCGGCGCATCCGGAACCGTGACGGCCGCCAGCAGCAGGAGCAAGGCCACGAGCGTCCCCAGCGCGGCGACCACGACCGCCGTCCCCGGGGACAGGCGGCGGGGCGGCCTGGTTTCGCGGGCACCAGGCCCCGAACTGGCGGGCGCGGACGGGACCTGGGTTACCTGAGGGGCGGGGGCAACAGGCAGGACGGGAGGTGTGCCCGGGAGGGGGATAGCGGGAAGGGTCGGTTCGTCGGGCGCGCTGTCGAGGGTGCCTGGGGCCGCATCGCTTTCCAGCCACCTTCGCAACTCCGCGGCCAGCGCCGCTGCCGAGGACGGACGCCGCTCCGGATCCGGGTCGAGGGTAGGGCGCACGATCGCCGACAGCGACCGTGGCGCGC
Organism: Candidatus Limnocylindria bacterium; assembly: GCA_036397375.1. Taxonomy (GTDB): domain Bacteria; phylum Chloroflexota; class Limnocylindria; order QHBO01; family QHBO01; genus DASTEQ01. The sequence goes on along the minus strand of DASWJA010000159.1, from coordinate 2,172 downwards.
CCGCGATCACCATCGGGGGCGTCCGCTGCGCCTCTGCCAGGACAACCGGCGAGCTGGCCCGGTAGGGAGGTTGTCCGGTCAGCATCTCGGTCAGCAGAACGCCAACCGCATACACATCGGCCGGGGGGCCGGCCGGCTCACCCCGCAGTTGCTCCGGGGCCAGGTATCGCAGGGTGCCCGCAATCGTGCCGGTATCGGTCAGCCGTTGGGCTTCGTCCGCCAGCAGGCGAGCGATCCCGAAATCCGCCAGGCGCGCCTCGCCATCCACACCGAGGAGCACATTTGCGGCCTTGACGTCCCTGTGCACCACGCCTCGTTCGTGCGCGTGAGCCAACGCTTCAGCGACCTCGGCCGCGATTCGCACCGCGGCCCGCGACGGCAGAGCGCCCTCCCGCTTCAGCCGTTCGGCCAATGACTCGCCCTCGACCAGCTCGAGGATTACGGCCGCCGATGCCTCTTCGTCGATCGCCACGTCGTACACGGCGACGATGCCGGGATGCGAGAGTGAGGCCGCAGCCCGCGCCTCCTGGATGAGGCGTGTGCGGGTGGTGGGGTCGGCCAGCAGGTGGCGGTGGAGCACCTTGACGGCCACCGGACGCTCCAGAACCGTATCCCGTCCCCGCCAAACCTCCGCACTGCCGCCAGTCGCGAGCCGTTGTTCGAGGACGTATCGCTCAGCGAGGGATTCCGGGAGGCGCGGCGGTTCGGGCTTGGGCGCGGTCACGCGCACATGCTACGAGACCGGGGCTCTACCGCCGGATCTGGTCGCCGGTCGACATGCGGCCGAGCTGGAGCTCGGTCCGGTCAAATAGCCGCCCCGGACCGCCACGCCTGCTGCGAAGGCATCGGGCAAGCGCCGCTCAATTGGTCGGCTGCTACTCTCACGCCATGAAGGGTGATCGCGTCGAGGCCGTGGTCGACACCGGCCAGGGCACGCAGACCTTCGTGATCGAGGCCACCCGCGCCGGCCGTCGCCTGGAAGTGGCCACCAGCCGGGGCGTGGTCGAGGTCAGCGAGGTGACCCGATCCGGGACCCCGGTGCGCACCGGACGCTTCATGGCCAGCCGCTTGATCGCATTGGTCGAGTTCCCTGCCCACGAGGGGAAGGAGTCGCAGGTCGAGATCTCCACCCGCCGCCGGATCACGACCGTCGGCGAGGAGTAGGGCTCAGACCGCTCCATCCAGGCCCAGGACGCGACCACCGATCTCGCCCACGCCGGGGTAGGTTTCGCGGTGCGCGACCCCGGCGTCGGCCATGCCCAGCCGCTCCGCAGCGGCATCGGTCAGGAGCAGGTAATGGCGGTGGCCGACTTGATCGGCGACCGTGTTCTTCAAGAGCCGATGGACGACGTTCACGGCTGGCCCGACCACCGTGGCCTGGCCACGAACCGACTGCCGGACGAACGGACCCTCGTGGACGATCATCTTCAGGTCGAGGGCGGTGACGAACGGGCAGGCCGAGCAGATGTGCCCGCTGGCGACGGTCGTCTGATGCCACTTGTCGCGATGCGCCAGGAACCTGGCATACACCACCCGCAGCTCGTCGACAAGCACGTCGCCTCGACCGTCGAGATCTCCCGTTGGCGCGACGCCGAAGACCGCGTCGCCCTCGAGCTCCTCTACCTTGAACCGATCCGCCAGGCCCTCCGCCACCAAATCGAGCAGGAGCCCGAGGAGTGCGAACGCCGGCGGGATCTCAACTGAGACGTCGAACCCGTGGGCGGCACCCACGGCCTCCATCCACGAGGTGTAGCCGGCAATGTCGGCGACGATGAGATAGCCCTCATCGGCGCGCGGACTCAAGTCAGTGACCATGTCTGGCGACGCAGATTCTAGACTGGCCTGATGGGCAGGACGGACCGATGAACAGAGCAGCCGACCTGGCCGTCGTCAGGGCCCGCCTTGAGTGCGTGGCGCCGGGGCGCGGGCCGGCCACTGCGCTTGCGGTGGGCGACGGTCGGATCGTCGCCCTCGGGTCCGACGCCGACGTCGAAGCGCGCATCGGCCCAGGCACACGAGTAATCCGCCTCGGCGGGCAGACGCTGCTCCCCGGCTTCCAGGACGCCCACGTCCACCCGGTGTACGGCGGGCTGACCCTGCGCAGCTGCAACCTCCACGGCCTTCCCGACCAGGAGGCCTACCTGGCGGCCCTCGCCGCCTACGCCGCCGGGC
>DASWJA010000158.1:0-3013 GCA_036397375.1 Candidatus Limnocylindria bacterium | reverse complement strand
GTGGCGGGCGTGACCGAGGGCTACTCGTCGCCCATGCGCCGGGCTAGCGAGATGAAGCACGTGACTCGCGTGGTCCAGGTCGGAGTGCGGGGCGTCGGCAGCGCCCGTCCCGCCGACGTCGCGGATGCCCGGGCCGCAGGCGGACTGCTGGTCACCGCCCGCGAGCTGCGGGAGCGGGGCGTGGGATGGATCCTGGAGCAGCTCCCCGAGGAAGCGGCCGTCTTCCTGGCCTTCGACCTCGATGGGCTGGATCCGAGCCTCTGCCCGGCGGTCAGCGCCCCGCTCCCCGGCGGCCTGTCGTGGGACGAGGCCGGCGACCTCGTGTCCGGCGCCGCAACCCGCTGCCACGTGGTGGGTGCCGCGTTCACCGAGCTGGTCCCTGAACGCGACCCGTCCGGCTACTCGGCCCTCGTCGCCGCCCGGCTCGTGATTCGGCTACTCTCGGCCATCCCGTGACCGCCGCCTCGACCGGGCCGGCATGCGCCGGCCGAATCCACCAAATGTAAAGCACAGCGACCTTACCCACGATCTCGCCATTGTTTCGCGCCCAGCCGAGCCAAATCGAGCGTGACGCGGACCCTACCTCGGCCCCCGGGCGAAGCGCGCGCGCCTAAGGTCGTCCTGACGCAACATTTGGCAACAACCCAGCCGGCCGCCGCCGAAGCTGGTCCTCGCCGCCATGCCGGCCCTCGTCGCCGCCCGGCTCGTGATTCGGCTACTCTCGGCCATCCCGTGACGACCGCGTCAACACCGTCATCGCCCGACACCCCCGCCATCGAGGCCCTGGACCTGGTCCGCACGTATCGGACCCACCTGGGCGTCATTCGGCGCCGGTCGATCGAAGTCGAGGCGGTGCGTGGGATCAGCTTCGAGGTCCGAGCTGGCGAGCTGTTTGGGCTGCTGGGCCCCAACGGGGCAGGCAAGACGACGACCATCAAGATGCTGATCACCCTGCTCCTGCCGACCTCGGGAACAGCGCGCGTGATGGGATTCGACGTGGTGCGCAACACGACCGAGGTCCGCAAGCGGATCGGCTACGTCTTCGGGGGAGAGCGGGGCCTGTACGACCGCATCAGCGGGCTCGACAACCTCCGCTTCTTCGCCGAGCTGTACGGCGTTGAGCCGGCCGCCCAGAGGCCACGGATCGAGGCCCTTCTCGAGCTGGTGGGGCTCACCGGGCGCGAACGCGAAAAGGTGGAGGGCTACTCGCGCGGGATGCGTCAGCGGCTCCACATCGCCCGCGGCCTGCTCCACGATCCGCCGGTCCTGTTCCTGGATGAGCCGTCACTGGGGCTGGACCCGGTCGGCGCGCGTGAGCTGCGCCGCACCATCGCCAGCCTGGTCGAGGCCGGCAAGACCGTGTTGATGACGACCCACTACATGTTCGAGGCCGATGCGCTCTGCGACCGGATCGCGGTCATCAATGGCGGACGAATCGTCGCCGCGGGCACGGCGGCCGACCTGAAGTCGGTCATCGCCAATCGGACGATCGTCGAGATCGAAACCTATGGGGTCACGCCGGATGCGGTTGAACGGCTGCGAGCCGATCCGGACGTGATTGCCGTCAACGCCGAGGACCAGGAGCAGTCCCAGATCCTTCTCATCCAGTCGGAGCGCGGGACGGAGATCACCCAGCGCCTGATCCAGCACCTGGGCGACACCCGGATCGGGAAGATCGCGGCTCGTGAGCCGACGCTCGAGGATGCGTACGTGCACCTCATCGCGTCGACCGGCGGCGCGGACGGCGATGCCGCCCGGGCGGCGGCGGTGGCGTGATGGCATCGGCGATGGCATTGGCGCTGGCATCGGTCCGAGCCGACCTGCGGGTGGTGACCCGGGTCTGGCTGTTCACGATGAAGATCTTCATGGTCTCCGACTTCTTCATCCTGACCGCAGTCGTCCAGCCCATCGTCTTCGCCAGCATCGCGTTCTTCCTGTTCCGGATAGGCGGTGATGCGGCCGGGGAGCAGACCCTTCTCTTCGCCGCGCTGGGGACGGGGATGATGGGCGTGTGGTCCACCACGCTGTTCGGCGGCGGCGGTGCGATCGCCTGGCAGCGCTGGGAAGGAACCCTGGAGCTCCTGGTCGGTGCCCCCCGGCGCTATGACCTGACTCTGCTGGGCCAAACGCTGGGCACCGCGACGTTCGGGTTCTACTCGATGATCGCCACCCTGGCCTGGGGGGTGCTCCTGTTCGGCATGCCGCTGGAGGCCAACTACCCGCTCATGCTGCCCCTCGCCCTGCTGGTCGCGGTGCTGGGGCTGGGCGTGATGGGCATGCTGCTGGCCACCACGTTCGTCCTGTATCGCCACGCCAATGCGCTCAGCAACTTGCTCGAGTACCCGGTCTGGATTGCGACCGGGATGATCGTCCCGCTGGCCCTGCTGCCCGGCTGGCTGGGCCCCATCAGCTGGGTCCTGGTCCCGACCTGGGGCGTGGAAGCCATCCGGGGCGCGGCCATCGGTGCCGAGCCCCCGTGGCTGGCCATCGGCATGAACCTGGTCTTGGCGGTCATCTACTACGTGCTGGCGCGCCGGATCCTGGTGTACGTCATGGACAAGGCACGCCGGGATGCCACCCTATCGCTGGCCTGACCGATGAGCGCTGACCGATGAGCGTGGCGGTCCTGCCGGCTCCCGGCGTCCCATCTCACCCCGGCTCGCTGCGCGCCAACTGGCGCGTCTTCTGGCACGGCGGGCGGATCAGCTATGCGGCGCTGTTCAACTGGGCGCGACCCTCGATCTACATCCCGACCCTGCTTGGGGCCCCCACCTTCCAGATCCTGTTCTTCGCCGCGCTGGGCAGCTACGCGACCGGCATGGACCCGGCGTTCTTCGCCATCGGTAACGCGGTCCAGGTGTGCTCCATGGCTGGCATCTACGGGATGACCATGGCGGTCGCCAACGAGCGCTGGTTCGGCACCCTGCCCGCGATTTTGGCCAGCCCGGCCAGCCGCGCCGCTCTGTTCGGGGGGCGGTTCATCCCGTTCATCGTCAACGGCCTGCTGGTCAGC
>DASWJA010000157.1:0-1913 GCA_036397375.1 Candidatus Limnocylindria bacterium | reverse complement strand
CCGGCGCACGGCATCTCCAGCAACGGACCGTCCAGGGTTCGAATCGCGGTCGCAAGGCTGATCTGTTCGGGCGGTCGGGCCAGCCGATAGCCGCCAGCCTGGCCGCGCGTGGCGGTCACCAGTCCGGCGCGGCGCAGGTCGGCCACCAGCTGCTCCAGGTAGGCGTGTGGCAGCCGTTCGCTGCGCGCCACGCTGGTCAACGAGACCGGCTCCAGCCCCTCCGCCCGGGCCAGCGCCAGCAGGACGCGGATGCCGTACTCGGATCGGGTGCTGATCTTCATGACCGGTCTCTCATGGCAGTTCGACCAGGACGTCGTCATCCTCGACCTGCACAGGGTACGCCCGGACCGGGATCACGGGTGGCAGGGCCAGGACCCGGCCGCTGAACAGGTCGAAGCGACCGCCGTGGCGCGGGCATTCGACGGCGTCGCCGTCCAGCTCCCCCTCGCCCAGGTCGCCTTCGTCGTGGGTGCACACGTCGTCGATCGCCCCCCACCGGCCGTCGGTGGTCTGCCCCACGCACAACGGCACGCCCTGCACGACCACGGTCACCACCGTCCCTGGCGTGACGTCCGCAGCGCGCAGGCCAGTGGCGAACCCGCGGGTCGTCATGATGCTCATGCCGCCTCCTGACCGATGCGCGTCGCCAGCGCGGCCAGGACTCGGGCACGGATGGGCTCGGAGCCGATGTCGGCCACCGCCCGCTCGAAGAAGCCGCGCACGATCATCCGCTCTGCCTCGTCGGCGGTCAGGCCGCGGGTCTGGGCGTAGAACATCTGGATCGGGTCGATGGCTCCGGCGGTGGCGCCATGGCCGCAGCGCAGGATGTCATTGGTCTCGATCTCGAGGACCGGGATCGGCTCCGCGCCCGCGTTGGGGGAGAGCAGCATGTTGCGGCACTCCTGGTAGGAGCTGGTCTGCTTGGCCTCCGGCCGCACTCGGGTCAGGCCATAGAACGCGGAATGGGCCTGGTCGTACAGGGCGGACAGGTACAGCAGGTCCGAGGTCGTGTGGCTGGCCAGCAGGTCCTGAATCGAGTTGATGTCGATCTTCTGGTCGTCGCCCGCCGCCAGCACGCCGAGCAGCTTGCTGGTGCCGCCCTTGCCGGCCATCAGGACCTCGACCCCGAGCTTGGTAACCCGTGAGCCGATCTCCGCGTTGAGTGTCGTCACCTGCGCATCGGCGCCCACCACCACCCGCTGCGCCGACACGCGCCAGGCGCCGTCGCCGAGCAGCTGGAGACTTGCGTAGCGCACCCGGGACCCGCGCTCGGCGCGAACTTCCACCGTTCCGCCGAACCACCCGGCGCCGCCGTCCGGAGAGGCGAACTCCTCGAGCAGGGTGACCTGGGAGTCCTCCCCGGCGACCACCAGCGTGACGGGGAATGCGGCCGCGTCTGCCCGCGACTGGACCGATCGAGCCCGGAGGACCAGCTCGACCGTCACTCGCGGCGGGACGTACAGGAACGTCCCGCTGGTCCAGGCCGCCCGAGCCAGCTCCCAGAACGTGGCATGCGTCGCCGGACCGGGCGTGGCGTCGGTGAGATGGGGGCGCACCAGGTCAGGATGGCTGGCCACCGCCTCGGCCAGGGGGGCGAAGACGACGCCGCGGGCGGCGGCATCCGGGTCGAGGCCGGAGACCTCGGTCGTGGCGGTCTCGTCGAGCGGCGCATCGATCGGGAGGCTGGCCAGCGACGTGCGCCGCCACTCCTCCTCGCTGCCGGTCGGCCAGGGCGTGGCCCGGTAGCGCTCCGCGCGCGTCAGGCGCTCGGCGCGCAGCCAATCGGACTCGCCGCGCGCGCTCGACAGCGCCGCAATGGCCGACGGGTCGAAGGCTGCCGGGGAGAGGCGGACCGGCGTGGCGGTCTGAGCGCCAGTTGTCATCGGCTCATGGGCGGAATCGGTCTAGCCGAC